>NZ_JBFKZO010000015.1:0-87286 GCF_040929965.1 Blautia sp. 1033sp1_1033st1_G9_1033SCRN_220408
GGTGCGCGTCATGCAATTGCATGACGTACTTCTCCTGCGCACCTCTGCAATCCTGCCGGAGGCTATATCAGCTGGGGGATTTACTCCCAGCTGATATACTGAATGCGCATTATGATCTGTTTTTTCCATACAAATCAGTCCTTTTTCTAACAATTTATATTTTCGACTGACTCTATTATACCACGGATTGTGTCACAGAACAAGCGTTCTTTTCGCTTTTTCGCAATTCATCTCCCACCTGCAGAGGAAGGAGAATTCTTGCTATATTTATGTTAAAGTATATGACGAAATGAACAATCTGTGAAATGGTTCTTGCAGTTTATTGTTTTTTTAGAATAAATACATAAAAATATACTGGACAAATCCAGGATACTGTTCTATACTCTTTTCATCAGCAGGGGCGAATCTTAGATCTGCTGATCCACCGGATATCTTCCGGTATCGAGAACCGTCAGTTCAGACGGTAATTTTCCTATTTTACTTAAGAACTTTATATGAGCATGTACACCCGATAAGAAATCTGAATCACTCATGAGAAACGAGGTGATATTCATGTTTTTCTATACCGGGATTCCGGTAATGATGGCAGCTGCCGCTGTAGTGATGGATCTGCGTACCGCCAGGGTCGATAATGGTTGGATCCTTTTCTGCATGGCAGCAGGCCTGGCAATGCGGATCCTGGCAAATGGAATCATAGGTGTATTTTGGTATTTTACTGGCGCCCTGATTCCTGTCATCCTGCTTGGGTGGCTTTTTGTATTCCGTATGCTGGGACCTGGAGATATTAAACTGCTGTCTGTGATCGGAGGAATTATTGGGGCAGGGGAAATCGTGAAATGTATTCTTGGAGCCATGTTCATTGGCGCTGCCATTTCAGCTGCACTGCTTATATCTAACGGCAATATCTGCCAGCGATTCCTGTATCTTTGGAGTTATATCTGCCAGACGGCCAGAACCGGAAAAAGGAAGCCCTATTACCAAAAGGGGATGTTACCTTTGGAAAATTTTCATTTTACAGTACCGGTATTTTTAAGTGTACTGCTGTATGCAGGAGGTGTGTATTGAAAAAGAATGTTTTTGCAGTGTGTGACCTTGAGGTGGATTATGCTCTGAATTTTATGGAATATCTGAATCAGAAGAGAAATATTCCTTTTGAGATCCAGGCATTTACTACAGTGGATAGTCTGACTGCTTATGGGGAAAAAGTACATATTGAGTTGCTGTTGATTTCCGGGAAGGCAATGTGCCAGAGGGTCCGGGAATTGGATATTGGAAAGATCATAATTCTGTCGGAAGGTGTACATCCACCAGAATTAGATCAATATCCAAGTGTGTACAAGTACCAGTCTTCAGCCAATGTGATCAGGGAAGTGATGGCATGTTATGGAGAAGAAAAGGCAGTTGAGCCCACTGTTTATCCTGTATTGAAGAAATGTACACAGGTTCTGGGGGTATATTCTCCACTGGGTCGCTGCCTGAAAACATCCTTTGCACTTACACTTGGGCAGGTGCTGGCCAGAGAAAAGGCGGTTCTTTACCTGAACCTGGAGGAGTATTCAGGTTTTGGAAGGTTAATGGGAAAGGAGTATGACCATAATCTTAGTGATCTTTTATATTATGTGCGGCAGGGCAGTCAGAATCTGATCCACCGGATGAATGGGATGATACAGACAGTGAATAATCTGGATTATATTCCGCCGGTACAGACACCGGCAGATATCCGTGGGACAGCCTGGGAGGACTGGGAGCAGTTGATACGGGAAATCGTCAGGGACAGCTCCTATGAGATCCTGATCCTGGATATAGGATCGGGCATAGATGGTACATTCCAGATGCTGGATCTATGCAGTCAGATTTATATGCCGGTGCTGGCAGACAGCATATCTGTATGTAAGCTGGAAGAATTTGAAAATCTTCTGAAGGTTTGGGATTTTTCACAGGTGCTGTCAAAGATTATAAAGGTAAAACCGCCTTTTCATATGGGAAACAGTTCCATGGAAACTTATGCAGAAGGGCTTTTATGGAGCGAACTTGGGGATTATGTAAGAAAAATAGTAAAGAAGAATGAGAATGAGCGATGACAAATTTGGCAGATTACGGCAGATGCTCATGGAGAAGCTGGACATGGGTCGGGAATTGTCAGATGAAGAAATCCTGGAAGCAATTGATGGACTGATCCTGACTAACCTGCGAGGTTCATTTACTACTTTGAAGGAAAAGGTGGAATTGCGCCAGGAACTATTTTACTCTGTGCGCAAGCTGGATGTTCTTCAGGAACTGATCGAGGATGAGACAGTTACTGAGATTATGGTCAATGGACCGGATTCTGTATTTGTGGAACGAGCCGGACGTTTGACCAAATGGGATAAATCTTTCACATCAAAGGAGAAGTTGGAGGATGTGATCCAGCAGATCGTAGGAAAATGCAACCGTGTGGTAAATGAGTCCATGCCTATTGTGGATGCACGGTTGGAAAATGGCTCCAGAGTAAATGCTGTGATTCAGCCGGTGGCTTTAGATGGACCTATTCTGACGATTCGACGTTTTCCTGACAAACCGGTGACAATGGAAAAGCTGATTGCATTGGGTAGTCTGACCAAGGAATGTGCGGATTTTTTAAACGCACTTGTAAGAGCCAGATATTCTATCATTATTGGCGGTGGTACAGGAAGTGGAAAAACCACATTTCTGGGGGCATTGTCGGAATACATTCCGGCAGATGAAAGAATCATCACCATAGAGGACAGTGCAGAATTAAGGCTTCAGGGAATTGACAATCTGGTACGTCTGGAGGCGAAGATGGCAAATATTAACGGAGCCGGGGCAGTGACCATCCGGGATCTGATCAAGACGGCTTTGAGGATGCGTCCTGACAGGATTATTGTTGGAGAGGTGAGAGGCGGTGAAGCGGTGGATATGCTGCAGGCGCTTAATACAGGACATGAGGGAAGTTTTTGTACTGCTCATGCCAACAGCAGCAGGGATATGCTTTCAAGATTGGAAATGATGGTTCTGATGGGAGTGGAACTTCCGCTGGACGCTATTCGCAGACAGATCACAGCAGGAGTAGATATTGTGATCCATCTGGGGAGACTGCGGGATAAGTCCAGAAAAGTTTTGGAAATTTCGGAAATCTGTGGATACAGGGACGGAGAGATTCAAATGCAGCCTCTGTATCAGTGGCAGGAGGAAAAGGGACTTGTGTCTACAGCCACTCTTCTGCACAGGGAGAAGCTGGAAAGGGCAGGGATATGTTTATGAAAAAGAAAAACAGGCAGAATGATATGGAAAATACCCGGAAACATGTGCGGGGGACAAATAGCCCAAGCTATGGAAAAGATAATTCTGTCAGGGAGTGGGAAAAAAGCAGGGATTATGAGAATTATCGGTTCAGTACAAAGGAACTGGCATTGTATCTGATGCAAGGCAGTTTTTTGGCTCTGGGAATTAATTATCTGTTTTATAAAAGTATATGGGCAGCAGTTGTATTTTTGCCTATCCCAGTTGTTTACATTTGCTGGCAGCGAAAAAGGCTGGCAAAGGAGCGAAGAAAGACTTTGAATTTTCAGTTTAAGGATGCTCTTAATTCCATGAGTGTGGCAGTACAGGCCGGTTATTCTGTGGAAAATGCGGTGTCGGCCTGTGTGCGGGATCTGCGGCAGCTGTATGATGGGAATGCGGATATCCTACGGGAATTTCAGTATATTGATCATCAGCAGCATGTAAGCGTTCCAGTGGAAGAACTGTTCCTTGATCTGGGGCAGAGAAGTAATGTGGAGGATATAGAAAATTTTGCTGAAGTATTTTATGTGGCAAAAAGAACAGGCGGAGATATGAATCAGGTGATTCAGAAGGTGGCTAGGATGTTGGGAGATAAGATTGATGTAAAAAAAGAAATCGAAGCTACCCTTGCGGCCAAGAAGTCGGAACAGCTGATCATGAGCCTGATGCCGGCTGGGATCATTCTTTATCTGAGGCTTACATCTCCCGGCTTTTTGGATGTACTGTATGGAAATCCATTCGGGATTTGTGCAATGACTGTATGTTTGGGGATTTATACAGGTGCTTATTGGATGGGAAGGCGCATTGTTGATATAGAGGTTTGAAAAGCAGGAGGAAAGATGTGGATACATATAGTTATTTTTGGAATCCTGCTGGTGGTTTTTATTGGCAGCAAAGCAGGATGGTTTTCTTCCAAAAAAGAAGAAAAAGACAGAAGCCTTTCTTTGTTTCTGGCAGTAGCATTGGCTGGAAACCTGCTTGGAATGGCTCTGACTGTGCAAAATGGAGACAGTCAGGTCTATGTGGAAGGAACAGGACTGAAAAAAGAGGAGGATCAGACCTATGAGGAGAAGTTCATGGTATCCGTGGATGGAAAAAAAGCAGGCAGTGTGTATGTACAGATTCCAGAGAAAGAATTGGAGGAAGAACAGGAGAAGACCCAGGATCAGAATATAACTTCTGAACAGCAGCAGAAAAAGGAACTGGAGGAAGCAATTGCAAACTACAATCTGGAAAAGAATGATCCAGACTATTATTATCTGCCGGAAAAGTGGAAGGGGAAACATCTGGAATGGGAAAAACCAGGAAATAATATGGGTAATCTTGTTGCTTTTCTATTTCTTATTACAGGGACGGTGCTGTTTCTTATAAAACGAAGGGAAGGACAGGCTGTTCTAGTGAAACGACAGGAAGAACTTCTAATGGATTATCCAGGACTGATTATGAAATTTACTTTGCTCGTACAGGCTGGAATGACTGTGCGCAAGATTTTTCAGAAAATGGCATTCGATTATCAGCGAAAACAGGGAAAACGAAAAAGAACGGCGTATGAAGAAATCCTGATCCTGTGTCATGAGATGGATAGTGGAGTGTCAGAGATGGAAGCATACAGAAGATTCGGAGAACGATGCGGGCAGGTGAAGTATAAGACCTTTGCCACAATGCTGATTCAGAATCTGCAAAAAGGGAGCAGGCAGCTTGCAGATATGTTGGAAAAGGAATCCATGGAGGCTTGGGATGAACGGAAAAGGAAGGCGAGGGTACTGGGGGAGGCTGCAGCGACTAAGCTTCTGGTGCCTATGATCCTGATGCTTCTGGTAGTAATGGCAGTGATCATGATACCGGCCTGCCTGGCCTTTTATGGGAACTAGAAAGGAGGTGAAAGGATGAAAGGGTTACGACAGCTGATAAAGGAATTTGCAATGGAAGAAGATGCAGTAGGCGTTGTGGAGATTATTCTGATTCTGGTGGTTCTCATCAGTCTGGTTATTATCTTTAAGGAACAGCTTACAAGTCTTGTTAAGAAAATTCTTTCCAAAATCACAAAACAAAGCAACTCGATCTGACAAAAAAAGAAGGTCACGGCTATGACCGGAAAGGAGGGGCTGTCTATGGCTGGGAGAAACAGGAAAAAATCCCAGGGGAGTATTACTGTTTTTATGGCACTGATCCTGAGCCTTGTGGTTTCACTGATCTGTACGGGGATTGAATCTGTACGTATGGCAGCAGCCAGAACGCAGATCCTGGCAGGCATGGATATTGGTTTATATTCTCTGTTTGCACAGTATGATCAGGCACTTTTAAAGGAATATGATCTGTTTGCACTGGATGTTTCAAATGGGACAGAAGCTTTGGATCTTGCCTTTCTCTGTGACGAACTGGAAAAATATATGAAACCTGTACTGAAACAGAATAGTCAGAAACTGAAGCTGCAGCAGTGCGGACTTACCGGATACCGGCTTCTGACAGATCAGAAAGGGGAAGTTTTTTTTCAGCAGATTACAGAATATATGAAAGAAACTTTGGGCAGCCATGGTATACAGCTCCTTCTTGACAAAATGCAGGAAAGAAATGAGAAAACCCGGAAAGCTGAAGAGGAAGGAAATAAAGCGGAAAATGGAGGCACACTGGAATCATATGACCATGAAATGAGCAGTGCTGCCAGAGAAAGCGAGGAAGAACAGAAAAAACAGGAAGCAAATTCGGAATTTTCGGAAGAACTGGGGGATGGAAGTCAGAAGGAGGATAATACAGGAACGCAGGTGGTCCAGGCTGATAATCCTATCCCTTCCATACGAAGAATCCGCTGGATGGGGATCTTGGATTTGCTTTTGCCGCCGGGACAGCAGGTATCGGATAAGGAAGTGTCAAAAAGAAAACTGGTATCTGGACGGGAAATCCAAAGCGGAATGCCTATGAGAGAAAATTTGAAAGAGGATACTTCTACAACATCACAGATCTTGTATCAACAGTATTTGATGGAAAAACTGGGAAATTATAGTGATCCTGGAAAAGGTGGCTTAAGCTATCAGATAGAGTATGTGCTTTATGGAAAGGACAGCGACAGGGAAAATTTGAAAGCTGTAGCCAGAAAGCTTCTTTTGATCAGAGAAGGAGTAAATGCGGCATGTCTGGCAGCAGATCCGGTCAGACAGGGACAGGCATCAGCCCTTGCTGCTTCTATTGCCTCCGGCTTTCTGATACCGCCTGCTGCACCTGTGATTGAGGCGGCACTGATCCTTTGTTGGGCATTTGGGGAAAGCGTGCTGGATGTACGGGAGCTTTTTGCAGGTGGGAAGGTACCTCTTATAAAAAGTGGCGAAAACTGGCAGCTATCACTGGAAAATCTGCCACATCTTCTTGACGTGGCGGAAATGGAAAGAAAGGAAAGCCCGGGAGGAATGAATTATGAGGATTATCTGCAGATTTTACTATTGTCTATGAACCGGGAAAATAAAAAAATGCGGGGAATGGATATGGTGGAGCTGGTAATGAGGACAAGTGCCGGCTGGGAATCTTTCCGCTTGGATGGATGCGTAACCGCACTGGAAGCATCTGCGGATGTGAAGGCCAATACCAGAAAAGTGTTTTCCGTTGCAAGGGAATATAGTTATTAGAAAGGAGGCACAGGGATGCTTTTTCAGGAACCTGCGGTGCATTGCACAGAATTGTGGAAGAAGCCGGGCGAAAGCTGCGGCATGGAAAAAATTGAAGAGATAGAGTCGAGAAATGACAAAGCAGAAAGGAAAAGCTTTTGGAAATACCGGGCAGATTTGTTTCCCCCGAAAAGCAAAGTCTGTCGTCCTGAAAAAGTGTCCCTGTGCCGTCCTTTCAGAAGGCTGAAAAAAGCAAGTTTGACTGTGGAATGTGCGTTGGTACTGCCACTGTTTCTGGCAGCAGTAACTGTCATGATCTCTTTTATGGACATTTACAAGGTACAGACCCAGCATCTGGTCTCCTTGTGCCAGAAGGCAAAAGAAATAGGAATGTATACTTATGCCATGGGTGAAAACGGTACCAGTGAACTGATATTGCCGGACATATATTCCTTTCAACCAATTGGGGGTATCCTTCCCTTGCCGACAGTGTGGACCTGTACAACTGTAAAAGTTCACACCTGGACAGGTATGGAACATCGGACAGGAATTGGAGATGGATCTGAAAGTGAATCCGGAAAAATGGTTTATATGACAGAAAACGGTCAGGTTTATCATAAAAAAATGAGCTGCAGCTATTTGGACCTGTCCATTACTCAGGTAGCAGGAAGCTCAGTGTCATCCAGGCGAAATGCTTATGGGGAAAAATACTATCCATGTGAAAGCTGCAGTAAAGGCAAGAAAGCAGCCGGACGGGTTTATATAACGGAAAAAGGCAATCGGTACCATAATCTGGAGACCTGTAGTGGATTGAAGAGAGCGGTACGACTTGTGAAGAAATCTGAAATTAAAGGTATTCATGCCTGCAGCAGATGTGGCTGAAAGGATAGATGTAAAATGCTTAAAACAGCAGGGGTAATACTGTTCCTTGGATGGAACAGCTGGAAGGATATACGTAAAAAAGAGATTTCCCTGATAATAACCGGCATCTTTGCTTTTCTTGGAATTATGACAGCCTTCTATAATCGAAACGTGACAGCACAGTATTTTATTCCGCCTCTTGTGGGAGGAGGTTTCCTGGGAATCAGTGCAGTGTCAGGAAATCAGATCGGAGCAGGAGATGGCCTTCTGTTGATTGCCCTGGGTACAGTGCTGGAAACGGAAGAATACCTGAGAACTATATGTCTGGCATTGATTGGCTGTGGTCTGTGGGCAGTGATTTTATTGGGAATCCTGAGAAAAAAGAAAACAACGGAACTGCCATTTGTACCTTTTGTCCTGTTGGGATATGTGGGAGGGCTTTTACTGTGAAGAAGATCAAAAAGGGAAGTATGACAATTGAAGCAGCGTGTTTGATGTTTCTGGTTTTACTGGTGATCATGAGCTGTGTGTATCTTTTTTTCTTTGTCCATAACCGGGCATGGCTTACTGCGGCGGCTTATGAAGCAGCCATAGACGGAAGCATGGAAGGAATAAAGAAAAATGGAAAGCCTGTGGAAGTGGCCAGGAAAAAATGTGAAGAGCTGGGAAATACAGGTTTTTTTACAGCGGAAAATCTGAACGGACAGGTTAGTGGACAAAAGAATATTCAGGTAGTCTATGATCTGGATACTGATAAAGGTTTTGGAGGATTTGACTGGCATATTCGGGCAGAAGGCAAGACTGCTGTTATAAAGCCTGTGTCATGGATACGGAAAGCAAAAGCCGTATCGGAGATGGTGAAAGGAGCCACGGATGGATGATGAAAGCAGAATATAAAAGAGATATGAATCATAATTATCTGATTCTTTATCAGGAGGAGCCGGTGGACACTGCCTCCTATCAGGTGAGAATGCTGGTTGGGAATGTGATTCCATCTGTGCTGAAGTGCCGGATGCAGGGAGTGGACGGACAATTGATGGTTTATTATGATATTACATCCAGGCAGCCGCTGGCGTCTTTGTTTGAGGATAAGAAACTGAATCATGAAGACCTGCGGCTGGTTTTTGGAGGTTTTATCCAGGTAATGGAGGAAATGTCAGAATATCTTCTGAATCCGGGAAGACTGGTGCTGCAGCCGGAATACATGTATGTGGATCTGGAAAAAAGAGAATTATTCTTCTGCTATTTGCCTGGGTATGAAAAAGATATAAGGATTCAGTTTCAGTGTCTTACTGAGTATATTCTTCCCAGATTGGATCATGAGGATTCACAGGCAGTAATGCTTGGATATGGTATTTATCGCAGGGCACTGGAGGATAGTTTTCACCTGGAGCATATCAAAGAAGAATTGTTCCGTAAACGCAGTGATGAAGACGTCGTTATAAAGCAGGAAGTAAAGGACAGTGGGGTATGGAAAGAAGATCCGAAAAGTGCAAAGATTCCGGAGGGGAAAGATCTGTGGATGGAAGATGGATCTGCAGGAATGCAGGCGGAAACTCCGTTAGCACAAAGCAGGAAAAATAAAAGGAATCAAAATAGGAAAAGTGTGGAAAACAGAAAAAAAGATACAGAAAAACGGGAAATACCATGGAAAGAAATAGGGGGCTGCATGACAGGGGCTGGCGTAGGCCTTCTTATCCTGGCTGCCAGAATCTGGGGATATCTGCCGCAGATTCCGTTTTGGCTGCTTCTTAGCGTGATGGTGAGCTTTATGGGGATCGGAACATTAGCCGCCGTACTTTTGGAGCGAAAAGAAACCAGAAATGCTGAAATTGTATATAACCAAAGATCAACACCTATGCAGAAATCAGAAGACAGTTTTTCACAGGTTGGCAGTGTGGGAGCTAAAGGAGAAGATAATGAATTACTTGGAGAAACTGTGGTTTTGTCTTCCGGAAATGTATATGGCCCGTCTACTTTGGTGAGTAAAGAGCCAGGGGAACTGGCAACCATCTACCTGAATGAGGATCTGACAGTAATCGGGAAACTGGAAAATGCTGCAGATGCAGTGATCAATCTTCCTACTGTCAGCAGAATGCATGCCAAGATCAGAAAAAGAGAAGGGGAGTATTATCTGACAGACCTGAATTCCAGAAATGGGACGGCTGTAAATGGGCAGATGCTGAAACCAGAGGAGGATTATCTTTTGCAGGATCAGGACGAGGTGGATTTTGCACAGGCAAGATATATTTTTATTAAAATCGGATAAAAAGCAAAGAGCTATTTGACGCGGCAGAGAAACATAGCTATAATTGCAACTATCTAGTACAGTGGATGCGGAATGGTTACATATAATTCATATCAAAGGAGGATCACCATGCCGGTTTTTGATTTTAATAATACGTCTGAACAGACAGAAATGGTTCAAAGTGAGTGTACGTATACGGTTTTTTATTCAGATGAGACAGAGGCTACACCTGAAAAGCCCATGCTGGTTTTAGATAATAAAGAGAGGCAGTGGAAGCATCATTCCTGTGGATATTTTACAAATCCGGGAAAAAGGACTTCTTTTGAATTTAAAGAAGATGAGGGTGTTTTCTGCACAGATATTCTGAAAATAGATGCAAGATTTGTAAGCCTTTTAAAATGGCTGGGAGAAAATCATATTAATGTAAGGCTTTCCGGAGAGAATCAGGAAGATGGATATGCAGTTTACAGGATTCGTGAGATCGCGTTTGGAGGCGGAACAAAGCTGTCGGCAGAGGATGGTTTTCTTCAATTTATGATCGGAAGACTTCTGGCCAGCAACGCACCTGCACAGGAACAGGAAGATGAGGATGCAGTTGAAGATGGCGATGAGATGAAGCTCACCAGTATTCAGAGTATTACAGATTTTATGAACTGTGCAGGGAAAACACTGCCTGATAATATACGGTTGTGGGCAAGGAGAAATTTGGCAGTGGCACGTTCCCATGAAGTATCACAGGAAGAACGCAGGCATGCACAACGCGCATTGTCTATTATGATGAATATTCAGTGGAAGAGTAATTATTTTGCTCCCATTGATCCTGATGAGGCAAGAAAGATCCTGGATGAAGAATTGTATGGTATGGAAAGGGTAAAGCAGAGAATTATTGAGACGATCATACAGATCAACCGGACTCATACACTTCCCGCATATGGACTTTTATTGGTAGGACCTGCAGGAACCGGCAAATCCCAGATCGCATATGCAGTAGCACGTATTTTGAAGCTTCCCTGGACAACTCTGGATATGAGTTCCATTAATGATCCGGAGCAGCTGACAGGAAGTTCACGTATTTATGCAAATGCGAAGCCGGGGATTATTATGGAGGCCTTTTCGGCGGCAGGAGAATCAAATCTTGTATTTATCATCAATGAACTGGATAAGGCTTCTGCCGGGAAAGGAAATGGCAATCCTGCAGATGTGCTTTTAACTTTGCTGGACAATCTGGGCTTTACGGATAATTATATGGAGTGTATGGTTCCTACGGTGGGCGTATATCCTATTGCAACTGCAAATGATAAAGATCAGATCAGTGCACCGCTGATGTCCCGCTTTGCAGTGATCGAGCTTCCTGATTATACTCCGGAAGAAAAGAAAGTGATCTTTTCACGGTTTGCGCTTCCAAAAGTATTGAAGCGTATGGGATTGAAAGAACAGGAATGTGTGATCAGTGAGGCCGGATTAGAGGCAGTTGTTGAGAAGTATGCAGATACAACCGGTATCCGTGATCTTGAGCAGGCTGCAGAGCATATTGCGGCGAATGCACTGTATCAGATCGAAGTAGACCATGTAAAGTCAGTAATCTTTGACAGGGATATGGTAAGAGAGCTTCTTTCTTGAGAGATAATATTGTAGCGATACAATTTTACTGGCTGATAATTTTTTTGCATTTCATGTGCAAATTTAGAGAATTTTTTGTATCCACAGGTTTGCAGATATGCTATAATGCTTAAGTAGGGAAATTAGATGAAAGATGAATTGAAAAAAATGCCTGTAACAGCGTGCCTGATATTGGTGAATCTGATCGTATTTTTGATCACAGATTTTACAGGCGGTACAGAGAACACAGTTCATATGATCGCCTGTGGAGCCGGTTATGGTCCATTAATAACAGGTGCAGGGGAATGGTATAGGGTGTTTACCTCTATGTTCCTTCATTTTGGAATTTCACATCTGGCTAATAATATGCTGGTTTTGTTTGTCCTTGGACAGCGCCTGGAGCCTGCAGTTGGAGGAGTAAGGTATCTGCTTATTTATCTCCTGTCTGGCTTTGGAGGGAATGTGATTTCTTTGGGATTGGAAATGCAAAGCAGTAATTATGCAGTTTCTGCAGGGGCTTCAGGAGCTGTATTCGGCGTGATGGGAGCCATGATTTATGTAATTCTGCGCAATAAGGGAAGGGTGGCTGATCTTTCCATTAAAAAGATGATGATCATGGCGGCCTTTTCTCTATATTTCGGCTTTACAAGTACAGGGGTGGACAATGCTGCTCATGTGGGCGGTTTGATTTGTGGCTTCTTGGCAGCTTTGCTGTTATATCATCCAGGGAAAGGGACAGTAAGGATGATACGGAAGACCGAGCCCTGATCAGGAGAACTTTCGAGATCGATCCTGCCTCCGTGAGCTTCCACAATTTCTTTTGTAACAGCAAGTCCAAGCCCGCTGCCTGTGGACTTGAAGGTGATGAAGGGTGAAAAAATATCTTTTTGTACTTCAGGAGGGATACCACATCCGTTGTCCATGACAGAAATACAGACAGCTTGTGCACTGGCATGGACACGGAAGGTAATCTTGCCTCCAGAGGAAGGAACTGCTTCCTGTGCATTACGCAAAAGATTCAGAATCGCCTGTCTGAGCTTGATTCGGTCAACTGGAAGTATGGGAAGGTTGTCAGGGCAATCCGCTGCAAAGTTAATGCCAAGATAATCGAAAGTAGGTTTTACCGAGGAAATAATGGAAGACAGATAAGAACTCAGGTCTGTAAGTTCCAGTTTGATATGCCCGGCATTGCTGTAGCAGGACAGATCATTCAGAAGCTCTCTTATATATTCCATATTTTCCATAATCTCTTCCCATTCCTGATAATCTGCAAGTTCCGGATGAGTGGATACCATCAGAAGCAGTTCGCTGTTGATCAGAGAAATGGGATTTCGTATTTCGTGAGAAAATTTTGACAGTGTAAGCCGAAAATGGTTTTTTAACTGTTCGGTAGTGGTATTTGTCATATTATCACCTCAATTGGAAGTGTATCATGGTAATACTCTGACAGCAAGCAATATCGTAGTAAAAATATCGAGATAATCCGACATTTACGAATGATTCCTGACAAAGATACTGATTTGTTTCTCATTATCTACAGAGTTGGGGTCACGGCATAGCTAATGTATGCATAGAGAGGCTATATAGTCTGGAATGCATTTCATTATACATAAAGAAAATAACAGGAGGAATGAAAGATGGAAACGTGTATTTTTTGTAAGATCGCAAATGGCGAGATACCGGCTGCAACATTGTATGAGGATGAGGATTTTCGAGTGATCCTGGACCTGGGACCTGCAAGTAAAGGACATTCTCTGATCATTCCCAAGAGTCATGTGGCTAATATTTATGAGATACCGGATGAACTTGCTGCAAAAGCAATGCTCCTGGCAAAAAAAATGGCAGGTAAACTGACAGACGCTCTTGACTGTGACGGATTTAATATTGTACAGAACAATGGAGAAGCTGCAGGTCAGACTGTTTTTCATTTCCACATGCATTTGATTCCAAGATATAAAGATGATCATGCGGGAGTAACATGGACGCCTGGAACTTTGACTGATGAAGTAAAAGAAGAAATACTGGCAAAAATCAGAGGTTGATAGAGCACATCTATGGGATGGCTGATCAGAACAGGACAAGTATATGAATAATGCGGAATTCCAGGAATTTTACGAAAAATACTATGAATTCTCAACAAGGATAGCAAATAAGATTGTAAAGAGTCATGTTGTTGCGGAAGATATCAGCCAGGAAACATTTTTTAATTTATACAAGATCAAAGATGCTCTGGATTGCAGCAGTGAACTTAGGCTGCAAGGATTGGTCGCCAAAGCTGCTGTAAATAAAGCAAGAGATTATCTGAGGAAAAATTACACAAAACGGGAAATCTTTCAGATGGACCAGATTGGACAGGAGAAATACCTGGAATCTGTGGAGGATCAATTCCTTGATGTGGAGAAAAAGAAGTACATGTTCAAGGCACTTGAAAACCTCAGAAAGAAAAATAAAAAGAATTATGAGATTTATGTTGCAATAAAAATCCTGGATATTCCTCCTGAAAGGGTTGCCTTGGTATACAAGATGTCAAAAAATAATGTAAACAACCGTATTTACAGGACAAAACAATGGTTGATGGAAGAATATACCAGGATTTATGATAGTTTCGGCTGATCAGGCAATACAGCTTTCGATGATGGAAACGATCTGGTTGATAGAATCTAACTGCTTGCTGCTTTGCATAGCTTCAATGTAGGAATTGCGGTTCTCATATAATTTACGGATGGAATCCATTAACACAGATTCTGTGATTTCCTCTTCTTCAAGAACCATACTATAGCCCTGACGCTCAAATGAACGGGCATTCAGAATCTGGTCACCACGGCTTGCATTGGCAGACAGAGGGATCAGAAGGTTTGGCTTGGCCAGTGCGTTAAGTTCGCAGATGGCATTTGCACCGGCTCTGGAGATTACGATATCGGCTAAAGCAAACAGATCGGGAAGTTCTTCTTTTATATATTCATATTGTACATATCCTGCGGTGTGTTCAAGAGAACTGTCGGTTTTGCCTTTGCCGCAAAGATGGATCACCTGAAATTCTTTCAAAAGCTCAGGAAGGATCTTGCGTACATTCTCATTTACTGAGGCAGCACCAAGACTGCCGCCAATGACCAGAAGAACCGGTTTGTCAGAGGAAAAACCGCAGAAGTTACGGGCAGCTTCTTTATCACCGTGAAGGAGTTCCTGACGGATAGGAGTTCCTGTAAGGACTGCTTTATCTGCTGGAAGTGTGGAAACAGTTTCCGGAAAATTGCAGCAGATTTTGGTTGCTGAAGAAAGACACAATTTATTTGCCAGCCCCGGGGTCATATCGGATTCATGTATGATGGCAGGTATTTTACGCTTTTTTGCAGCCAGAACTACAGGAACTGTGACGAAACCACCTTTTGAGAATACTACATCAGGCTTTAACTGTTTCATCAGTTTTTTTGCCTGACTATATCCTTTCAGTACCCGGAAAGGATCAGAGAAATTTTTGATGTCAAAGTACCGTCTTAATTTTCCTGAGGAAATACCATAATAAGGAATTCCAAGTTCCTGGATCAGGCTTTTCTCGATACCATTATAAGAACCGATATAAGATATCTGGAATCCTTTTTCCTGGAGCTTGGGAATAAGAGCGATATTTGGAGTTACGTGGCCGGCGGTTCCGCCACCGGTGAGTACAATATGTTTCATAGGGGCCTCCTGGAAATTCTTAGAAAGTCCAGCCGGAATAAATAATCGGCTGGCAGATGTATTAAGATAAATATGAACCCCTGTGGAAGAATTGTCAAGGACAGATGAATGTCCGGGAGAAAAAAATGAGTAGACGATTAGTGGATGAGGATGATTTATCAGATCAGAGATTATATACAGATGAGGAAATCCATGTTTTTTATGGGCAACTGGTAGAGCGCCTGAAAGCAGAAGGGGTATACAGGGAAGATGAGGATGAATCAAAGGAAAAAACCCATGCAGGAAAGAACAGGTATAACAAAGTGGTGCAGCAGCATCGGAGAGTAAAGACCGCAGGATTTGCCATTGTATGTTTTCTTGGCGTGTTAGCTGTAAGTATGATAAGCGAAACAAACAGGAATTATGTTGTAAAAACCATTATATACTTATTTAGTGATGAGACTAATGTGATCGTAGACAATGTCCCAGAGAATGAATATCCGGACCTGAACGAAGAAGAGGCAGGGACAGAAAAAATCTAAAAAATAATAAAAAAATTGCAGATTTTAAGTGATTTTTGAGAAAATCTTTCGTATTAAAGATGTAATGTAAATTTCACAGGAAAATAATGGTATGGTACCGGATTAGAAATAACCTGCTTGACAAAACAAATTCATCCAATACGTATTATTTCCGTGCAACAACAATAACCCAACTGCACAGTGTACAATACGGTGATGAAAACTAAATAGTCAGACATTGAAAAACCGTTGTCCGAAAAATAGAACAAAAAAATAGCACTGTGATTTTGCATTACCGTTCAACGGTTTGAAATGCCTGCCCAAATTGTCTGGCAGGAGCTGATAGAAGCAAATGAAGAAATTAAAGAACAAAAATTGAGCTATTTGAACAAAAATGATAGCTGAAATTTAGGAAAAACAACCAAAAAGATTTGGCTTTTATATAGAAATTTGTAAATGCAAAAATTCATTTTCTATGGTATTATGCTGTGTATTCAAAGAGCCTTGAGGGTGACGGGGAGAATGCAGAAGTGAAGATTTCTGTCGGAGAAGTTGGGCAGATCAGAGCTGCAAAGGAGGAATAGAAAATGGATTGGAGAGATTCCTGTGTAGATGAAATATCTAAACATCACTGCTTTTTTTCGGCATTACACAGACAACGGTTTATGGAATTATTTGAGATGGTACAATGTGAGCCTTTTCTCACAAAGGAGATTGCAAAATGCATTTTCCTTGCTGCATGGCAAAGACCTTCTACAGATGAAATGGCCGGGATTTTTCAGAAACTGATCGATGAAGAGGCAATGGAGGCAAATTGCCTGCAGGGAGCCAGAGACAGTCGCCCTGCAACAGCGGACGAGCGGGAGATATTTAAGCTTGCCCAGGATTTCCTGGCACATCCGGAGGAAACACCAGATGAAGCATGTCTGATCCGATTGTCAAAAGCATGGATTCCGTTGGGAGACTGCGCACTTCAGGTCAGTGAGATTATAGATAGCTTATAAAACAAACAGGATTTTGGTCTGAAGAACCTATAGGGTATCATAAGAAAGCAGACAGATATCAAGATGAAAATCATTATGTATCTGCCCCATCTTATGATACCTTTTTTTATGATTACACGGATTGTTCCGTGCTTTGCACTCCCACAATCACTGTAATCATAAAATCATTGAGGTATGAATTGTTCACTGGTATAATGATTGCAAAATATAGCACTCATCATTACAGGTGATGAGAAATAAATGTCAATTGATGAACACCAATGAATACGAAGGAGGAATACAAGTGAAAAAATGGGCGCGGGCACTGTATCAGCCAAATCTTCCATTGGAAGAAAACCATCGGGTAACAGCATGCGAAGAACACATCCGGTTATCAAAAGAAGCTGCAACAGAAGGAATGGTGCTTTTGAAAAATGAAAAAAATCTGCTTCCCCTGGCAAAAGGAACCAGACTGGCACTTTTCGGAAAAGGTACCTTTGATTATGTGAAAGGTGGAGGCGGCAGCGGAGACGTAACTGTTTCCTATATTCGTAATTTATATGAAGGTCTGAAAATGCAGACCGGTATAGTAGACATATATGAACCTTTGGCAGATTATTACAGGGAAAATGTGCACCACCAGTATGAACAGGGAACTGCTCCTGGGATGACAGTAGAGCCGCTGCTTCCGGAAGGGCTGTTAAAAGGAGCAAAGGCTTTTGCAGATACTGCCGTGATCGTGATCAGCCGTTTTTCTGGAGAAGGATGGGACCGTTCTGGTATAGAATGCAGGGATGAAGATGATGAACTGCCGCAGGGCGAACTGACCATGCCCAAGATCTCCCAGCAGGTATTCCCAGATGGGGATTTTTATCTTACAGAAAATGAGAAGAAGATGATCCGTCAGGTGGAAACAACATTTGACAAGATTGCAGTAGTTTTAAATGTTGGCGGGATTGTGGACACTACATGGATCAAAGAAAATGATCAGATCAGCAGTGCACTTCTTGGCTGGCAGGGAGGCATGGAAGGCGGTCTTGCCATGGCAGAGATCCTTTGTGGAAAGGTAAATCCATCCGGAAAGCTGACAGACACCTTTGCAAGGAGAGCTGAAGACTATCCCTCTATGGAAACCTTTCATGAGTCTTTCTACTATGTGGACTATATGGAGGATATCTATGTAGGATATCGGTACTTTGAGACCATTCCCGGTGCTGCTGCAAAAGTAATATATCCCTTTGGATATGGGCTTTCCTATACGGACTTTGAAGTACAGACAGAACAAACAGAAGAAAGAGAAGGCAGGATCTTAATTTATGTAAGGGTCACAAATACAGGGAAGCGGGCAGGAAAAGAAGTGGTGCAGGTGTACTTTCAGGCACCCCAGGGACTGCTTAAAAAGCCATTCCGTCAGCTGATCACGTTTGAGAAGACAAGGCTTTTACAGGCAGGGGAAAGCCAGATTCTGAAGCTTTCCTTCAAAGCAGATGAGATGGCTTCTTATGATGATCTGGGTAAGATCCGTAAATCTGCCTGGGTCCTGGAAAAAGGAACCTATGAATTTTATGTGGGAACTTCTGTAAGAGACACAGAAAAAACAACATATAGCTGGGAGCAAAAAGAAGATAAAGTTACAAAGCAGCTTATGGCAAAGCTGGTGCCGTCCAATCTGAAGAAAAGGATGCTGTCTGACGGTACTTATGAGGCTTTGCCATTAATGGAAGCCAATGATCCGAATGCATGTGTTTTTGAAAAAATGCATCCTGGAAGCGAGGAAGGGCTTACACCGGTTATCCGTGCATGGGAACGGAGAAAGCTTTGGGGAGTGAGAAAAGAAGAACCAAAGCAGTTTATACAGGTGGCAGAAGGAACACTGACGATGGATGAGTTTATAAACCAGCTCACAGAAGAAGACCTGCTGGAGCTTCTGGGTGGACAGCCTAATACAGGAGTGGCGAATACCTTTGGATTCGGTAATCTTCCCGGATACGGAGTACCTAATATTATGACTGCAGATGGTCCGGCCGGTCTCAGGATCGCACCGGAGTGCGGGATCTGCACTACAGCATGGCCCTGCGCTACACTTCTTGCATGTACCTGGAATACGGATCTGGTAGAAATGATAGGTGAGGCCGGAGCCAAAGAGGTAAAGGAAAATAATATCGGCGTATGGCTTACTCCAGCAGTAAATATCCACAGAAATCCTCTTTGCGGCAGGAATTTTGAGTATTATTCAGAGGATCCGCTGGTAGCAGGTAAAATGGGAGCAGCCATGGTACGTGGGATCCAGTCCAGGCATATTGCAGCTACTGTAAAGCATTTTGCGGCTAATAATAAAGAAACTAACAGAAAGCACAGCGATTCCCGGGTATCTGAGCGTGCACTTCGTGAAATCTACCTGAAAGCTTTCCAGATTATTGTTGAAGAGGCTGATCCATGGGCAATAATGTCTTCTTATAATATTATCAATGGACACAGGGCTTCGGAATGTAAGGAATTGCTGGAAGACATTTTGCGTGGAGAGTGGGCCTTCAAAGGAATGGTTACCACGGATTGGTGGACCAGGGGAGAACATTACAAAGAGATTAAAGCAGGAAACGACTTGAAAATGGCAAACGGCTTCCCGGAAAGAGTGAAGCGAGCCATGGATCTGGGAGAATTGGACAGGAAGGATCTGGAGCATTGTGCAAAGAGGATCCTGGAACTGATCCTGAAACTGGATTGATCATAAAAAGGAGCACATCTCATACTGTAAAGGGTATGGAATGTGCTCCTTTTCATATATTACCGGATGTGTACCGGTGAAATCAGATGGTCACTGTCGGGAACTGCTTGCCAAACAGTTATATCAGATATTCATTTTTCTTCAGCATTTCCAGAAGGATGTTCTGTGTGTATGCTCCGATATGCTTCTGGGTCTCTTTATCCAGCTGATCCACATAAATAGGTTTGCCGTATTCAATAACTACATGGCAAGGCTTGATCTTTGGAAAATGAGCTTCCCACAAATTCACTGAACCGGAAATCGCCATTGGGATAATAGGGCATTTGGCACGGGTGGCAATCTTGAAGCTTCCCTCATGGAATGGCAGAAGATCTGTCTCCTTTTCATTCTTATTACGTGTACCCTCAGGGAAAATACAGATGGAAATCCCGGATTTTACCTTCTCAATAGCAGTAAGAATGGTTTTCAGTCCCTGTTTAATATCTGTACGGTCAAGGAAAAGACAGTGCAGATACTTCATCCAGCTGGAAAGAAGAGGTACCTTCTCAAGCTCCTTTTTGGCTACATAGCCTGTGCGGATAGGACATCTGGGATATGTAAGCGGAATGTCGAAAAAGCTGCGATGATTGCCGATGTAAAGGACCGGTGCGTCCTTGGGAACATTCTCCTCGCCGATCACTGTGACCTTAACTCCGGAGATCCATAGAACACCCTTAAATACAGCCTGGATGATTCTAAGGGAACTGATATCCTTGGCAGATGGTGAAAATTTCCCGATGATCCATTCAGCGATAAGAAGGGGAATGGAAAGGATAAGAAATACCACTACATAGGTTACACAAAGTATAAATCGAATCATAATTTTGGCTCCTTAGTTTTCCTGAATTTCATTCTAGCAAGGGAAAAATGGAAAGTCAATACTGTGTTCATAAACGGCAGAGTACCGCATAAAATGAATAGTGAAAGACCAGTGGAGGTTTGCCATGGGAAGGAGAAAACTGCTGATCAGTCTGCTGCTGTTAATGCTGGTTTTGCTTTCAGGCTGCAGATTTGTCAAGATCCGGGAGGAAGAAAGGCAGCCTCTGGAATATGAAATCGTCGGCCAGGATCAGATACCCGAAGAGCTGGCAGCGATTATCCGGGAGCGTAAAACCGGAAAAATGCAAATGACTTATCAAAGAGGCGGGGAGATGTATCTGGTAAAAGGCTACGGACAGCAGCTTAGCGGCGGGTACAGCATTCAGGTGAAAGAATTGAGCTGTTCCTCCAACGGAGTGTTTTTTAAAACCAGGCTGCTGGGACCGGAGGATCTGGAAAAGGCGTCAGGAGTTCCATCCTGCCCTTACATTGTGGTTAAGATGCAAAACCGAAAGGATCCAGTGGAGTTTTTGTAAAAAGATTTTTGTAAAGGGAAGCAGGAAGGAGAGGGGAAAGTGGAATTAAGAAAAGAAAGTGTTCAGATGCTGCGGATCAAAAGCAAGGCCACCAGTCAGGTGACTTTTGATGTGGATTATAATGTGCCGGATGTAAAACCGGATATTGGCCGGATGATCCAAAGTAAAGGTGAGGTTTCCATGGATGAGGTGCGCCTGGGTGAGGGGAAGGCATTTATAAAAGGAAATCTGCTGGCAGATATGCTGTATGTGGGGGAAGAAGCCGGAAAAGTGCACAGTCTGACAGCTAAACTGTCCTTTGAGGAGACTTTGAACCTGGAGGGAATCGTCAGTGGGGATAAAATCTGCCTGAAGTGGGAGATTGAAGATCTGAGTATACATGTGATCCATTCCAGGAAGCTGAATATAAAAGCCATTGTTACCTTACGGGCAGTTGTGGATGAAATGAAAGGGATTCTGATTCCTGTAGACGTTTGCGAAGAGAATGTTTCTGTAAAAAAGAAAAAGATTCATCTGATGAGTCTGATGGTACATAAGAAAGATACTTTGCGGATAAAGGATGAAATGACCATTTCTTCCAATAAGCCCAATATAGGGAATCTGTTGTGGCATACCATTTCGGTAAGAGGTCTGGATCTGAGGCCGGAAAACCATCTCCTTCGGGCCAGAGGGGAACTGGCGGTGTTTGCCCTGTATACCGGAGATGATGAAGGAAATACCCTGCAGTGGGTAGAATATGCCCTTCCTTTTGAAAGGGAGGTAGAATGCAGCGGATGCCAGGAGGAAATGATTCCGAATATTGAAACCTGGGTGATGCATCAGTCACTGGAGGTAAAGCCAGATGCAGACGGGGAAGAGCGGATCCTGGTTGCAGATGTGGTACTGGAACTGGATCTGAAGCTTTACAGGGAAGAGGATCACCAATTGGTACAGGATGTATATTCCCCTCTTAAGGAGTGTATTTCTCAAGGGAAAACAGAAACACTGGAAGGGCTTCTGGTACGAAACTTTTCTAAGTGCAGGGTAACAGACCGGATCCAGGTAAAGGAGACCCAAGGCAAGATCCTGCAGCTGTGCAGCAGTCAGGGCACGATAAAAATCGACAAAACAAAGATTGTGGAAAATGGTATCCAGGCAGAAGGGATCCTGCTTTTGAAAGTGCTGTATGTGGTAGGAAATGATGAAATGCCGCTGTATTCTATGGAAGGAATGATCCCATTTACACATGTGATCGAAGCTCAGGGAATCCGTGAGGGATGTTCCTATTATCTGCAGGCAGAGCTGGAGCAGCTCTCTACTATGATGGCAGACAGCAACGAACTGGAGATCCGTGCAGTTCTTGGCCTGAATGTTCTGGTGCAGCAGCCAGTGGAAGAGCTGATCATTGACAGGATCCAGGAAAAGCCTCTCGACATGGAAAAAATACAAAGTATGGCGGGAATCACCGTGTATATGGTAAAACCAGGGGAAAGTATGTGGGATATTGCTAAAAAATTTTATACCACAAAAGAGGAAATCATCAGGATGAATGAACTGGCAGATGATCTGGTAACACCGGGGCAGCCATTATTGTTGGTAAAAAAAGTATAATTCCCCATGAAAATATGTATTGAAATAAATACAAAACTCATTTAAAATGGATTGTATACAAAGTACAAAAGATGTGGGGGATTTTATGCGATTACGTGCATATGCGAAGATTAATCTTGGATTAGATATTCTGGGGAAGCGGTCTGATGGATATCATGAAGTAAAAATGATCATGCAGACCATTCAGATGTATGATCTGCTGGAAATAAAGAAAAAGAAAACATCAGGCATCAGCCTTACATCCAATGTGCCCTATGTGCCTACAGATGAGCGGAATCTTGCATATAAAGCAGCTAAGCTGCTGATGGATGAGTTCGAAGTTCAGGAAGGGCTTTCCATTAAGCTGGAGAAATTTATTCCTGTGGCAGCAGGGATGGCCGGGGGCAGTTCTGATGCAGCAACAGCCATGATAGGAGTGAACCGGCTGTTTCAGCTGGGGCTTACAGACCGAGAGCTGATGGAGCGAAGTGTACAGATTGGTGCAGATGTGCCCTATTGTATCATGAGGGGCACAGCCCTGGCAGAAGGGATCGGGGAACGATTGACTTCATTACCTGCTCTTCCCAGATGCTATGTTCTTATTGGCAAGCCCTCGGTAAGTGTATCTACCAAGATGGCATATGAAAGTCTGGACCTGACTTCCGTTTCGGTACATCCGGATATTGATGGTATGATCCGTGATATCCAGGCTGGGGATCTCACCGGGATAGTATCCAGGATGGGGAATGTATTTGAGCCAGGTATCCAGAAGCGGTATCCTGTGATCGGGGATATCCGCAGACTGATGGAAGAGTATGGGGCCATGAAAGCTATGATGAGCGGCAGTGGTCCTACTGTATTCGGCATTTTTCAGGATGCAGCCCAGATGGAAAAGGCAGCAGCAGCTTTGCGGGACAGCCATCTGGCAAAAGTAGTATTTGCTACAGAAGTATACAACCGGAATGGAGGAACTACCAATGACAAGTGATTTTTCGGCAGATATGAATGAGTACCTTCCTCTGCGGGAAGTTGTTTTTAATACCCTTAGGCAGGCAATCCTGAAAGGTGAGCTGAAGCCAGGGGAGAGATTGATGGAGATCGCACTGGCAGAGAGGCTGGGAGTCAGCCGGACTCCTATCAGGGAGGCTATGCGTAAGCTGGAGCTGGAGGGGCTTGTAGTTATGATCCCAAGAAGAGGTGCACAGGTTGCTAACATTACAGAGAAGGATCTGAATGATGTGCTGGAGGTACGTATCGTTCTTGAGAATATGGCCATTGAGAAGGCATGCGCCCGTATGACTGAAGAGGATATTGAGAAGCTGTGGGCGGCTGCCAAGGCTTTTGAGCAGACTACGGCAGAGGGGAATCTGGTGAAGATGGCAGAGGCTGACGTGGCTTTTCATGAGATCATTTATCAGGCCTCTGACAATAAAAGGCTGATCCAGGTACTGAACAATCTTCGGGAACAGATCTACCGCTACCGGGTAGAATATCTGAAGGAAGAAGAAACGAGGAATCTTCTTGTAAAGGAGCATGAGGAGATCACACAGGCGATCCGGGAACGTAATGTGGGACAGGCCAGGGAGCTTTCCTACCAGCATCTGGAGAACCAGCGCAAGGGGATCATTTCTTCCATTCAGACAGAAGAGTGATCTGCAGTTGCTTTCACCGTACTAGTACAGGTGGATCTGCTTTATTAAAGATATAGATCCGCTGATGTTCCTGCATAAAACCCAAATATCTGGAAATTCTAAGAGAGATGTAAAAGTCTCTCTTTTTTTATGTTTTATGGAGGAATGGCGGTGGATAAGAATAACAGCAAAACGGAAGAGGAGAAAAAGGTTTCGGTAAGTCTGAGGGAAAACGAGGCTTATATAAGGAAACGGTGTGAAAACTGCGGAGATATTGTGATACGTCCTATGCGGCTGGGAAAAGAGCGGAAAGCAGACTGCCTGATGGTTTATCTGGAAGTGGCAACCGCCAATATGATGCTGGAGGATTCGGCACTTGGAAAAATGATCAATCACTTCTGGGAAATTCCTCCGGAACAGATCCGGGAATTTGTGAAGAACAACAGCCTTGGCATTGCATCAGCAGGGAAACTTTCTACAATGCAGGAAGTTTTTGCAGCACTGCTGGCAGGGAATGCGGTGTTTTTCCTGGATGGATTTGATCAGGCAATGAAGATCTCAAGCAGCGGCTATCCTGGTATGGGCGTGTCTGAAACGGAAACGGAAAAGGTACTAAGAGGATCCAAGGAAGGATTTTCTGATAGTGTAAAGATCAATTCTGCACTGGTAAGAAAAAGGCTGCGGGATACCAGAATGAAGGTGGAAGAGCATTATATGGGTGTTCGTTCCAATACCCTGATCCATATGCTTTTTATGGAGGATCTGGTACGGGAAGAGCTTCTGGATGAGATACGGGAGCGGATGGAAGCCTTTCAGGTGGATGGGATCCTGGACAGCGGCATGCTGGAGCAGCTAACAGAAGATTCCTGGATTTCACCCTTTCCCCAATATCAGACTACAGAGCGGCCGGATCGGGCGGCACAGGAGATTTTAAACGGAAAAGTAGTACTGCTTTGTGACAATTCCCCTTTTGCTTTAATCTTTCCGGGAACTTTTTCAGGCTTTATGGAAAGCAGCGAGGACTGGTATAACCGGTTTGAGATGGCTTCATTTCTGCGGATCATGCGGTATCTGGCAATGCTGGCCGCCACACTGCTTCCAGGACTTTATCTGGCTGTGATCCGGTTCCATACCCAGGTTCTGCCGGCCAATCTGATCCTGTCTTTTGCACAGGCAAGGGAAGGCGTGCCTTTTTCCAGTGTGGCCGAGCTTTTGTTTCTGGAGCTGGGGTTTGAACTGATCCGGGAGGCAGGGGTACACATACCGGGAACACTGGGAAATGCCATGGGGATCGTAGGCGGCCTGATCATAGGATCTGCAGCAGTGGAGGCCAATCTGGTAAGTCCCATCGTGGTAATGATCGTAGCGATTACTGCTCTTGGTTCACTGGCAATTCCAAATGAAGAATTTACGTCTGCTTTTCGGCTTATTAAATATTTTTTCCTGTTTCTTGGCGGCTATCTGGGTATTTACGGGATGGTGCTGGGGATCTACATGGTAATCTCTCATCTGGCGGGGCTTTTAAGCTTTGGATTTCCTTACCTTGGTGCGTTTACCAGGAAGAACAAAGCCCAGGGAGTAGGGGACGGCATTTTCCGGATACCATTTCGGCTTCGCAGGTACAGGCCTGTGTTTGCCAGCAGAAAAGAAAGAATCCGGCTGAAAAGGAGAAAACAGTAATGAAAATGGAAGAAAATAACAGGATTTCTCACAAACAGCTTTACTTCCAGATCCTGCTTACGTTTACATCCCCGTTACTTCTGGGACTTTTTGGAAAAGGAAGACCTGCAGGAATCTGGGGGATCCTGGGTACGGCAGCAGCGGTGATCCTGTTGTTCCTTTATCTGGTATTTCTCATCCGGCTGGCACCTTTTTGCACAAATCTGAAAAAATATGCAGGGACAGGGGGAGGCATTGTGATCGCCTTGTTTTTGTCAGTATATGTGATCTTAACCTGCGGATATCTGCTGCATATGCTTGCAGTGATCGTACCGGAGAGCCTGACAAACCAGATCAGCGGAAAATGGATCGCTTTTCTTGCAGTGCTGGTGTGTGCTATGGGCACCCATAAAGGGATGCAAAGACGGGGGCGCATGGCAGGAGCAAGCGGTGGCCTGTATTTGGCAGCAGTTATTCTTCTTATGGTACTGACCGCATTTCAGGGAAGGAAGGATTATCTTGTACAGATGATAGAGGATTCTGTTGCAGCAGGTCTGGAGTTTAAAGATGGATTTTATATTCAGTTGTGTGCTTTTTCAGGGATCGGACTTTTGCCTTTTTCCCTGCCTTGCGTGGAAAAGCAGGGCAGCAGCGGAAAAGTCCTGGCCTGTGGGATATTGACTCTGGGCGGGATACTTGTGGGAATGGAGCTGCTTCTGCCCGCTGTTTTTGGATGGAACAGGGTTTTGCAGGAGGAATATCCGGTGCTGCCTCTTTTGGCAGGTGCCAATCTGCCGGGCAATGTGCTGGCGAGATTTGATGTGATCTGGATGGGAATCCTGGTGTTTGGGCTTTTATTTTCTATAGGAAGTCTTCTTCATTACGGTGATCAGATCCTGAAAAATGCCAGGCTTGGAACTGGCAGATACTGGCTGGCAGGTGCTGCTTATGCTGTTTCCCTGACGAAAGTAAAGGGGCTTGGTATCGGGCAGATTTTTGAGCCCTATTTGGAGTATGTTTTCCTTCCCGGGCTATTGCTTCTGCAGATATTCCTGATGGTGCGGAACCGAGGAAAATGGAAGAAAAAAGGTCTGGCAGCTGCGGGAATGGTTTTGAGTATGTGTTTATTTGCAGGGGGATGCGGAGGTGTTGAGCCTGAAAAAAGAATTTATCCGTTGGCCTTAGGCGTAGATCTGGATGAAAAAAAGAATTATGTTTTCACATATGGAATGCCGGATATGATGCGGGCTACCGGGCAGGATAAGGCAGGAGAGGAAGGCGTGGGCAGTCTGACTGTTTCAGGTAGCAGCTTTTCTGAAATAGAGCAGGTCTATCGCAGGTCACAGGGAAAATATCTAGATCTGGGACATCTGCAGATCCTGGTGCTTGGTAATTCCATGCTGGAAAGGGAAAACTGGAGGCACCTGGCAGATTATCTGCGGCAGGAGCTTTATGTAGGGGAAAATATTTACGTATTTCAGGCAGAAAACGGACAGAGGGCTGTAAGCTGGAGGTCCGGTACAGAAAGCTCTCTCGGAGAATGGGTACAGGGGATCATGGAAAATAACCAGTGGGACAGAAGACCTGATGGGATCACTTTGCGGGACATTTATTATGATTTTTATACAGGAAAAGAACTACAGAAGCTACCGGTGATCCGTGTGGAAGGAGAGCAGATCCATGTGGATTTTCCAGGGCAGAATAAACAGGAAAAAACAGGGAATACTTAAGGGAAAGAAACAGGAGGTACAAAAGGTGAGAAAGTGGTTAAGGAGAAAAAGCACCCGGCTGTGTCTTTCCCTGCTGTCAGGTCTTCTGGCAGTGGGATTTACAGGAAATACAGCGGATATGGGAAATACACAAAAGCCTCACAGTATAGTGGCATGGTGGGGGCTTTTGTACCCTGATTTTTGCAGGATTCCGGCGGAAGAATGGAAAGAGGAGCAGGATGTGGAGGATACACAGCCTCAATATGTCTTTTGGATTGTGGAATTTATAAAGAATCTGTAAGTGCAAAGCACGGAACAATCCGTATAATCATGATTTTGGTGTTTTAACACCAAAATCATGATTATACCAGGGGAAGGCATGTGGGTTTTTGTGAAATTTTGCGACTTTTGTGTTGGGGTTTATGGAGTTTTATAGAGTTTATATGGGATTTTGTTACTTTTTATGTTGTGGTTTATGGAATTTATATAGGGTTTTATGATGGATTTTATTGACATATATTTATCTTTTCAATACAATTAAAATAATAATAATCACAAGAGGGAGAGGAACAACATGAAAAATCGTTTGATATCACGAGTATGTTCCGTGCTTTTAACGGCTGCAATGCTGGTGACTTCTGCACCTGCATCTGTATTTGCAGAAAGCATAGGAGAAGAGAGTGTTTTCACAGATGTGGAAGCAGAAAATGACTTTGCAGAACCGGAAGTAAAGGATGCACAGGATCTGGAAAGCGAAGTTGTTGAGGATGTGGCAGAGGAGCCGGAAGCAGAGGCAGATCAGCTCTCTGATTTTTCAGATGGAGCCACTGTCCAGGGGACAGATCCTGTCCTGGCTGATGGTCAGGTGGACGCAGACCAGGTAGCATCTGTGTCTATAGATATGCTTCATGCACAGACTGAATTTTATGAACATCTTACTGATCCATGCAGGATCGTAGGTGCGGTGCTGCATATTACTTACGGGGATGGTTTTACAACAACGCTCACATTTAACCAGTACAGCTCTACAGTTGAAGATAATGATAAGGGATATCAGTGGACCTATACTTATGAAAAAGATGGACAGCCGGTAAGTGGTATGTTGGCTGCAGGTACATATGACCTGGTTCTTACAGGCAAAGATATCCGTGGGAAGGGAAGACCGGATGTTACAGTGAAAGAGGGGATCTGTCCCATTACTATAAAGGCCAGAAGTGAAGCACCAAAGCTTACTGTGGGTGATGAGAATCATGATATTGCAAGTCCGGCAGACGGAAGGGATTCCTGGTATCAGATCACAGCTCCCCAAACAGGTATTTATGTTTTTGAACCAGTGGGGGATTATGTAGATGTGATAGAGGAGAATGGTGACAGTCTTACCGGAGTTGACCGGCTGTTTACACACCCTCATGAATTTACCAGCGTTGCTTATCCGATGACAGCGGGGAAAATATATTATGTGAACTTTAGAGGTAACATTAGTATTTATGATGATGACGGGTATCATGCATCAAATACGGCTTCCCAGATGAAAATCTATCAGACTCCGGGGATTTCTGCTGTTGAAGTAGATGATACAAATGTGCAGAAGGACTTTGTGGCGAATCAGGATGCGGTCTCTTTCGGGGGTGCAAAGGTACATATAAATTATGATAACGGAACATCTTATGACCTTGAGTATAATGGCGGCAGTGTGTATGACGAATATGGAAATAATTTTTCAGAGTATATCATAACAAATGATGGTATGTCTAGAGGCGAAGTTGAGCTGGAAGCAGGAGAATACAAAATATACTTTACCTGTAACGACCAGAATGTGGGCCAGAAGAATGGATATGATATCCGGGTGATCCCATTAAAGGAAGTACGTACTTTGCAGTCCGGTTCCAATGCAGATATAGAGGGCTGTTCAGGAAGGAACTACTGGTATCAGTTTACTCCTGGAAAAGACGGTACATACAAAATATATCCTATGTCCATCAACAGCTGGGTTTATCCGGAAAAAGAGGATTCTTCCAGTTATGCGAACAGTGATGCACTGAGCGCTGTTTCAGAGGATGATAATAAGGATACCGGGCTTGGACGGACTTATGAGCTGAAAGCAGGAACTACTTATTATCTGAAATTTTCTGACCATCTGTACACAGGTATTGATGAGAATGGGTATCCTAAATATGCAAATAAGGCAGACCTGCAGATTAAACTGGTTCCCCATGTGCAGTCTGCAAGCACAACCTTGTATCGTACAGAGTTTACAGAACGCTGGTCCAATACCTTGCAGTCAGAAAGTGTTCTTCATGTTATATTCAGTGACGGAACTACAGAGGATCTGGGTTTTGATGAAAGGACAGACTCTCTTGGAAATAAATACAGCAAATACTTCCAGGATATTTTAGACGAAGAGGGAGAAGAGTATGCGATGGGTGCTTTTTTGCCTGCAGGTACTTACAAACTGATCGTAAAATGTAATGACAAGCCCCTGCCCCTAGACAAAGAATATACTATTCATGTAAGTGCACTGGATGAGCTGACAGAGCTTCATGAAGGAGTAAATAAAGAAGTAAAATATAATAAGACCAGCGGTAACAATCAGGAATGTGTATGGTATCGTTTTACAACAAAGGATGCAGGAAATTATGTGATCCATGGCAGCAAAGAGGTTTCTTCTGTAGTCCGTGAAGATTATGGAAATGATTACACGGATCTTGTCTGGGGAAAAACCGATGATGGAGATCAGGTTTATACCCTTGAAGGAAATAAAACCTATTACATAGGCCTGGGATATGACTGGATGGATGTGACCGAGACAGTATGTGATCTTACCATCACGAAGAAAGAGGATGCACCGGCGATTCAGTCTGCTAGCCTGGAGTTTGGCGAAATGAACTATACAGAGCGACTGGACGATGTGTATTTGAGTGGTACATTCACGGTTCATTATGAAAATGATGTTGAGAAAGAATTTACTTTTGATGGTTGGAATAAGAAGGAAGCAGTTGACGAAGATTATGGATATGTTTATACCTATAAGCTGCAAAGATGTGATGTGGAAGATGGCATAGAAGTGGCACCTGGGAACAGCCTGGGGGCAGGAACCTATAAGATCCTTATAAGCTGCAATGGAAAGCAGATCACAACCATGGATCAGACATACACCTTCCAGGTGAAAGCAGTTTCACAGCTTGCAGAGCTTAAGGTAGGGATCAATAATGGAGTGAACAGCCCTGCAGGTAAATATTGCTGGTACAGATTTACAGCACCGGCATCCGGGAAATTCAAACTTGGGATTAATACAGAAGATGAAGATGCTAAAATGGGCACAGTAAGTGTCTTCCAGTTTCTGGATGACTTTGAGGATCTGCTCGCTCCGGAAATGAATGCAGAAGGGTATAAAACCTACAATCTAAAGCAGGGTACAACCTATTATGTTGGCTTTAGCGGCAGGGTATTTCTTGGTTATGACGATGAAAGCGATGAGATGTATACCAATGTTTTCAATCTGAAGATCACATACCTGAAAGAAGTGAAAAAGGCTTCTATAGAGTGGAAACTGGAAAACAAGATAGCTGAGTATATAGATATGTTCTATCTGTTTGGTATCTTACATGTTACATATCAGGATGGCACAACAGAGGATGTAGAGATCCGCACCAATGAGGATAATCAGGATATATCAGGCAACAGCTATGATCTGTGGCCGCAGAAAGTCAGTGTGGATACAGATTCTTCCGCACACTATCCTGCAGGAACTTATAAAGCAGTGATTTATGTCAATACCTTTGATCAGCTGACCATCGAAAATGAAGAAGACTGCATGATCCAGGTATTGCCTGTAGATCAGATGGTTCTTGGCACTTTAAAAATGGGCACCAACGAAAATATAAAAAATCCATTACAGTATCGTAATGCCTGGTATACCTTCACACCGGATCACACAGGTGCGTATGTGTTTGATCCGGCACTGCGGCCGGTTATCTATGCTATGGAAGGCGAAAAGCCTGTAGCTCAGCGGGAAATAGTGAACACTTCCGATTGTACTGTAAGATATAACCTGACAGAGGGGATCACCTATTATGTTGGGTTTAACGGGGGATTTGTTGTAGGAATTGATCCGGATGACCAGCATTTGATCTGCACAGATATTGGAACTGTCAACATTCATGAATATCAGTCAGAAGACCAAATAGGGGATAAGATGGATGAAATCGACAGTACGCTGGAAGAAATTCTGGAAAACATTGATGAAGATACAAAGGAATTAACAGAAGAGCAGAAGGAACGCATCAATGATTCTGTAAAAGACCTCATTTCCATTGACAATGAAGAACTGGCTTCCAGAGGCAACTTGAATAATGTTCTTCCAATATCAGAGAAGCTGGCAATAATGGCCAATGAGAATGTTACAGATACCGTTACAGATGTAACAGATAAGGTAGGCAAGATCCAGGTTACAGGAGCAGCGCTTACTGCTTTGGATGCTGCGTCTGCCGGAACCAGCCAGGATCAGGTACTGGCAGCCAAGCTGACAGTAAAGGAATCAGGTAATACTTACGGTTATACACCAGGTAACAGTCTGGTACTTAGTATTAAGCTGTCTGTAGTGGATACAAAAAATAATAACCAGGTAGTGGAAGGAAAAGAAAACATCCAGCCATCTGCACCAATCCGTGTAACAATGCCGATCCCGGATGGAATGGATCCAGATAATATGAAGCTGATCCACGTACTGGGGGATGGAACAAGGGAAGAACTGCCATTTGATTATGAGGAAGAGGACATGACCGTTACTTTCCTTATCAGTTCTCTTAGTGATTATATCTTTACTGAAGAAAATCAGGACAGTGATATTTGTACAGCTCATGTGCCAAATGAAAACGGATGGGTTACTGTAAAGGAGCCAACTTGTAAAGAGGCAGGTCTGAAAAAGACTACATGTATTAAGTGTAACACACCGGTAGAGGCAGTGATCCCTGCAACTGGAAACCACAGCTATACAGTGGAAATCGGAGGCAAGGCTGCTACCTGCAGTGAGAATGGATACAAGGTTCTTAAGTGTGCAACCTGTGCTGAAACGACCCAGACAGTGATTCCTGCAACAGGTAACCATCAGGCAGGAGAATGGACAGTGGTTCAGGAGGCAACTGCTCTTGTGGCAGGAAAGAAGGTACAGAAATGTACGGTATGCCAGAAAGAACTGAACGTACAGGAAATTCCTGCACTGCCGGCAACACTTACCATGTCTGTTGGGGCAAAGAAAACGGTTCCTCTGAAGGTAAAACAGTCTTATACTGTGAAGGTAAGTGGTCTGGCAAAGGGCGACAGTGTTGACCGTTTTGTTAGCAGCAAACCAAAGGTTGCAGCAGTAAGTAATAAAGGGAAGATCACAGGCAAGGCAGCCGGTACTGCAGTGATTACAGTGAAACTGAAAAGCGGATATTCTGTATGGTTTAAGGTAAAGGTACAGAAAAAGGCAGTAAAGACTACTGCTTTGACAGTTACCAATGCTGCTACAGGCAAGAAGGTTGCAAAGAGCGTAAAGCTTGGAAGGAACAAGAAGTTGAAGCTGCAGGCAACAGTTGCACCTGTGACAAGTCTTCAGAAGGCAACATATACTTCCTCCAACAAGAAGGTTGCCCAGGCTGCTAAAAATGGAGTGATCACAGGTAAAAAGGCCGGTACTGCAGTGATCACAGTAAAATCAGGGAAGAAAACCTGTAAGATCAAAGTAACCGTTAAATAAGGAGCAGGGTCTTTCCGTTTACATGGGCAGGATCTTTCTGGTTCATGCTCAAGGGCGGCCTGTCTTGCACTTGGGCTGATTTGGTGGTAAAATGATTCAACAATCCTAAGATGCAGGGGACAAATTCTGCCCTGAATCCATGAGAACGGAGAATTAATAATGAAGATAGATAGAGATGCCCCTGTTGGAGTATTTGATTCCGGGATAGGCGGGTTGACTGTGGCAAGAGAGATCATGCGTAATCTTCCTTCGGAGAAAATCGTATATTTTGGTGATACAGCCAGAGTTCCATATGGAAGTAAATCAAAGGAGACGATCGTCAGATATTCCAGGCAGATCATCCATTTCCTAAAGGAACAGCAGGTAAAGGCTATTGTCATAGCCTGCAATACAGCCAGTGCCTTTGCACTGGATACTGTAAAGGCAGAGCAGGATATTCCGGTGATTGGAGTGATCGAGGCCGGTGCAAAGGTAGCTGCTTCAGTGACCAGGAATCACCGCATTGGTGTAATCGGCACAGAAGGTACCATTGGCAGTGGGATCCATGCAAAATATCTGAAAAAGCTGGATCCGAAGATCACAGTGATCGGCCGGCCCTGCCCGCTGTTTGTACCTTTAGCAGAAGAAGGGTGGACCCATGATCCTGTAACCACCCAGGTAGCCGAAAGGTATCTGGAGGATCTGAAAAAAGAGAACATTGATACACTGATCCTTGGCTGTACCCATTATCCATTGCTGAGATCCACCATCGCACAGGTGATGGGAGATGGTGTACGCCTTGTGAATCCTGCCTATGAGACAGCGTTGGAGCTGGGACGGCTTTTGAAAGAAAAAGATATGCTCAGTGCAGGAACAATCCAGGAGGATTTTCCTTATAGATTTTTCGTCAGCGATCTGGCAGACAAATTTACAGGATTTGCAAATTCCATCCTGCCCTATGATGTGTCTATGACAAAGAAGATCGACATAGAGAAATACTAAAAGGACCGGCATAAGAACAGGGACATAACAAAAACAGAGAATTATAACACAGGAGCAGGATGCATATCCAAAAGGCCGGCTCCGGTGTAATGCCGAGGCATTCTTGAACAGAAAAGGAAATGAACATAACATGGAAAAACAGGTGCTGGTGCATGTAAGCGGATTGCATATGATGGAAGGAGATGGACAGGAGGAACCGGTAGAGATCGTGGTTCCGGGGGAACATTATTTCCGCAATGGCAGCCATTATGTGCGATATGAAGAAATGTTGGATGACAGCAATAAACCAACAGTAAATTATATCAAGATCTCCCCTAAGGGGATGGAGGTGCGTAAGAAAGGCCTGGTGAATACCCATATGGTCTTTGAACAGGGAAAGAAGAATGTGGCTTTTTATACCACACCCTTTGGCACTCTGCAGATGGGGATCGCTGCTACGAATCTGGAATTTAAAGAAAAAGAAGGATGCCTGGATATGAAAGTAGACTATGCCCTGGAAATGAATGAGGGTTATGTGGCGGACTGCTGTCTTTCTATTCTGGTAGAAGAAAAGAACGATCATTTTGCTTTATAGAAGATATTGAAGATCCGGGTAATCCGGATCCAAAAAAAAACCTGTATATACAGCCTGGGAAGCAGGTCTGTGTATACAGGTTTTTGTATACGGCTTTAGCTTGTTCAAAATGTCTACGCAGCGTGTAGACATTTCATATAGTGCCGAAATACGGTTTATTTCTTTTTCTTGTTTTTCTTGTCGGTTGTATTGGTATTAGCTGCAGCAGTTTTGGTATTTTTTGCGGATTTGCCGGACTGCTTTGGCTGTGACTGGACTTCCGGAGCTTTGTCTTTTTTGAAGCGGGCAAAAAAGCCTTTTTTCTTCTTGACTGGAGCCTCCAGAGTACCATGGATACCCTTAACACCTACAATATATAATCCGCTGACTTCTGCCTTGATCTCTTTCTTTACTGGGATCAGGTCAAAAACCTTCTCATCTGCGATCAGGATAGAAATCTTCGGGCCGACTTTTGCTTTTACGATCGGCAGTTTGGAACGGCGCAGAAGCTTTGGAGTCTGGTCAATGACCATCTGTGGAAGACCGGACTGCTTCAGCGGCAACCGTTTTTTGTCGATGACCAACATGGAAACCGTCTGTTTGGAAGCTTCGATCTGTGCCTGCTGCTCCTCTTGCTTCTTCTGGGTCTTTTTTCCGAAAAAATACAAGCCGATCAACAAGCCTACCAGAACAACCAGAATGACAAGAAGGACGATAGTTACTGTACTCATATACGCATCCTCCTGTGTGTAATTTGTAATAATACTCACGCAGAGTTTATTTTAACATTGTTTGAGGTAAAACGCAATTATTAAAATAAAATTAAAACGGAATAGGAATGTAGAATTTAGGAGAATAAACGGTTATAATAAAAAATACGATATTGGGAATCATACAGATAAGAAAAACTTTTTGGACGGATGCTTTTGTATCGTCCATGAAGAAAAAGGAGTATATTGAATGAGGGAGATGAAGCCGGAACAGGAGGACAGCAGGGAGATTAAGGACGAACTGCAGCTTCCTGAAGAAGAGAAGCCAGGATTCTGGGGAGACAGTTTGGCTGATTCCGGGGAAACGGATACAGATGAGAAGGCTGAAGCGGCTTATTATGAAGCACGCAGACAGGAACGGCATGAGCGGATCCTGCTTCGCAGAAAGAGAAGAAAGCGGAACAGGATTCTTGGATCGGTTCTTGCTATATTGGTACTGTTTACCTGCGGAGGGATTCTATTCCGTAAGGATATCGGGAAGCAGTTTGGCAGGATCCGGACGGCTGTGACAAATGGAATTAAGACGACCGGTAATAAGAACAGCACAGATAATAAGAAAGATATTGATGTGGCGGCAGTGACAGGAATCACACCAACGCCAGAGGTGACAGAAGAAGCTACACCAACGCCGGAGGTGACAGAAGAAGCTACACCTACACCGGAGGTGACAGAGGAAGCTACGCCTACACCAGAGGTGACAGAGGGAGTTACGTCTACACCAGAGGTGACAGAAGAGCTTACACCAATCCCGGATCCGGCGGCAGCTGCAGAGGCAGAGCGAATCCAGCAGGTATTGGCTCAGGCAGAGAACTGTGCAGTTCAGTATGACTATGACCAGGCGATCAGCCTTCTTCAGAATGATGCTGCTTACGGAAGCAACCCTGATATGCAACAGGCTGCTGCAGGTTATCAGCAGACAAAGGATGCCTGTGTGGTATGGAGCCCTGAGCAGGTAACACATATCTTTTATCATTCTTTGATCGTAGATCCATCAAAGGCATTTGATGGAGATTACAAACAGGGCGGTTACGACCAGGTCATGACTACTATGAGTGAGTTTAACCAGATCACCCAGACCATGTATGACAAAGGTTATGTGATGGTGAGCATTTATGACCTTGCCCAGATGGATGAGAATGGTGTGATGCAGGGAAAAGAGGTGCATTTGCCGGAAGGGAAAATCCCGTTTGTGCTTTCACAGGATGATGTGTGTTATTATCATTCGCAGGATGGAGACGGGATCGCTACAAAACTGGTAGTAGATGGAGATGGCAGGGTTCGGAATGAATACGTGGAGGATGACGGGAGTATCTCTGTGGGGGATTATGATGTGGTTCCCCTGATCGACCGTTTTGTTGAAGCGCATCCGGATTTTTCCTATCATGGAGCCAAAGGCATTGTTGCACTTACTGGATATAACGGGATTCTTGGATACCGTACAGATATCAGTTATCAGACCAGACCGGATGATCTGAATGATGATAAGAAAGCCTGGTTGGATGCACATCCGGATTTTAATCTGGATACAGAGCGTGCAGGAGCAAAGGCAGTAGCAGATGCTATGAAAGCTGAGGGTTGGATTTTTGCCAGTCATACCTGGGGACATAAGAATATGTCCAGTGTATCCATGGAACGGCTTGTGACAGATACGCAGAATTTTAAGGAGAATGTGGATCCGCTGATTGGCGGTACAGATATTATTATCTTTGCATTTGGCGCAGATATTAATGATGGCGGCGATTATACTGGAGATGAGAAGTTTGAATATCTGAAGTCACAGGGTTATAACTATTACTGTAATGTGGACTCTAGCAGATATTTTGTACAGATCAGAGACGGTTATTTCCGTATGGGCCGCAGGAATGTGGATGGGTACAGGATGTACTACAATCCGGAGATGCTGTCAGATCTGTTTGATACATCTGCTGTGTTTGATCCTTCAAGACCCACGCCGGTACCACCTATGGGCTGATGCCGGGGGGATCATTATAAAGATGGCATAAACAGGAGAAAGGAAGACAGAAAATGAAACGAAAAACATGTGTGGCAGTACTTGCCATGTGTCTGATATTGGCTGCTGGCTGCGAAAATAATGGAAGCGGTAACGCAGACAGGACAAAGACAGAGGACACAAAGACCGATACAACACAGGATACAGATATGAACAAGAGCAGCCAGGACTCAGACACCCGTCTGGTCTCTGTAGATGATATAGATAAATATATTACACTGGGTGAATATAAGGGAATCGTCCTGACGAAAAGTAATGTGCAGGTTACAGAGGAAGATGTGGACAACCGTGTTACAGAGAATCTGAAGGACAATATGAAGGAAGTTACCCAGAAGGGAGCGACTGTCCAGGATGGAGATGCAGTTACCATTAATTTTGTAGGCAAGAAAGACGGAGTGGCTTTTGAAGGCGGATCAGGGAACAATTATGATCTGACCATCGGAGACGGCACCATGATCCCAGGCTTTGAAGAAGGTATTATCGGTATGAAGAAAGGTGACACCAAGGATGTTGAAGTTACATTTCCGGAGAACTACAGACAGACAGATCTGGCAGGGCAGGATGCTGTATTCCAGATCACTTTGCAGAGCTTTCGGAGAGCACCTGAGTTTACAGATGAGTGGGTGACTGATAATACCGATTATGCCAATATGGAAGAATACAAGGCAGGGGTGCGTACCCAGCTGGAAGCAGAGGCTGTAACAAATGCGGATCAGGCTTTGAAGACTCAGGCATGGTCACAGGTATTTTCCAATTCTGAGGTTAAGGAATACCCGCAAGCGGATATGGATGAGGCTTCTGCAGAGTACAAACGTCTGGTACAGAAGTATGCAGATCAGGCAGGGATGAAGCTGGAAGAGTTTGTAGAGTCTCAGGGACTGACTACCGAAGATTTTAACAGCCAGTGTCAGTATTATGCACAGCAGAAGGTAAAACAGAATCTGATCGTCCAGAAGATTATGGATGCCGAGGGCATTGCATTGGATGATGAGGAATGTCTGGCTATTCAGGATCAGATCCTGCAGCAGTCAGGTGCAGGAGATATGGCTGTATTGATTGATACTTACGGACAGGCAGCAGTGGATGAGACGATTGGACTGCTGCGTATCGAAGATTTCCTGGTAGCCAATGCCAATGTGGAGCAGACAGAAGCAGCTACGGATGCAGAAGCAACAGGTGCAGATGCAGCAAATACGGAGACAACAGAAGCAGAAGCAACAGGTGCAGATACGGCAAATACGGAGACAACAGACACAGCAGATACAGATGCAACAGGTGCAGACAGTACGGAGGCTCAGTGATGATCATTCAGGGCGGGATGGTGTTCCAGGAGGACGGAAGTTTCCGCAGACAGGAACTGTATATTGAAGGACACAGGATCGTATCCGGCCAGGAGCAGCTGACGGACTGCACTGTAATTGATGGGGAGGGATTGCTTGTTCTGCCGGGACTGATAGATATCCATACCCATGGAGCCTGCGGACATGATTATTGTGACGGAGATATGGAGGGACTGAAGGCTATTCTGAGATATGAAAGGCAGCACGGGATCACATCCTGCTGTCCAACATCCATGACATTGCCAGAGGATAGTCTGAAGGATATTTTTATCAACATCCGCAGTCTGGGAGAATACCGGGAAGGGGCAACCGTTCAGGGAATCAATATGGAGGGACCTTTCCTTGATCCTGTCAGGAAGGGTGCGCACAAGGAAAGCTACATCCTAAAGCCAGATCCTGAACTATTTAACAGGCTGAACAGGTATTCCGGCGGACGGATCCGTATTATGACCCTTGCACCCAATACAGAAGGGGCAATGGAGTTTATCCGGGAATTTCATGATCAGGTATGTATTTCCCTTGGACATACATCAGCAGATTATGATACAGCCAGGGCAGCCATGCAACAGGGAGCACATCATGTGACCCATCTGTTTAATGCTATGGAGCCTTTGGGACACAGGGCACCAGGGCTGATCGGCGCGGCCCTTGATGATCCTGAATGTATGGCAGAGCTTATCTGTGATGGGATACATGTACATCCCTCAGTAGTGAGAGCAGCATTTCATATGTTTGGATCTGAGAGGATGATCCTGATCAGCGATTCCATGATGGCAGCCGGAATGGAAGATGGTACTTACCATCTGGGCGGCCAGCTGGTACAGGTACAGAATAAAAAGGCACTCTTGCAGGACGGCACGATTGCCGGCTCTGCGACCAATCTTTTTGACTGTATGAAGAAGGCAGTATCTTTTGGGATTCCGTTGAAGGATGTTATTTTTGCAGCAACCAGGAATCCGGCAAAGAGTATAGGGATCTATCACAGAACCGGATCAGTAACAATTGGAAAGGAAGCAGATCTTCTTCTGGTAACACCGGAATTGGATCTTATTCAGGTAATATGAGTATAGAAGTGGGATGTTAATCCTGCCATATGCGAATAATCATACAATCGGTTAATCATAGTTAAGAGTGGGGTTATTGGTGAAATGAACAGAAGAACAGCACGCGAGAGGATGCGCAGAAAAAAGCGCCAGATGAGACGAAGGAAGATCATCAGGCTTGCCACATATTTGGTGGCTATGGTTCTGGCAGTGGTATTTGTAGTAAGAGGGATTATTATTCCCATTGCCAACCGTATCAGTGGAAAGGATGAAAGCAAGTCGGTAGAGGTACAGGCCAATATATCAACAGATCCAGATGCAGCGATCCGCCAGCCTTTAAAGGGGCAGCAGGATACGGCCAAGGTGGCATATGTAACTCCCGGATGGCATGAAGATGAAAATGGCAAGTGGTATCAGAATGCTGATGGTACATATTATGCAGGAGGGCTTCAGGATATTTCCGGAACAAAATACTGCTTTAATGATAATGGTTATGTTCAAACTGGCTGGGTATCAAAAGGAATAAAGGATTATTATTTTAATGAAGATGGATCTTATGACCCCACACAGAAGCGTAAATTACTTTGTCTTACTTTTGATGATGGACCGGGACAGTATACAGATGATTTGTTGAACTGTCTGGAAGAGAACAATGCACATGCAACGTTTTTTATGCTTGGACAAAATGTGGGCAATTATCCGGAACAGGTACAGCATATTCTAAAAGCCGGATGTGAGATCGGAAGCCATTCATATGATCATCCGAATCTTAAAAATCTGGATCTGGATTCTGTAAAGAAACAGTTTACAGATACAGATGATCTTCTGATCAAAGCCTGTGGCCAGGCGGCAACGGTAGCCAGGGCACCTTATGGAGAATGGAATCAGGATATCATTGATACTGTTGGAAAGCCGTTTTTTACCTGGAGTGTGGATTCCAGGGACTGGGATTATAAGGATGCAGATCTTGATTATAAGTCCGTTATGGAGGGGGATCTGTCTGATGGAAGTATCATTTTGATGCATGATATTCATCAGCCTACAGTAGAGGCCGCAAAGAGGATCATTCCGGAGCTGGTGGCGCAGGGTTATAAGCTGGTCACAGTAAGCGAGATGGCTCAGGCTAAAGGAGTGACTCTGCAGATGGCATCCTATTCCGATTTCTGGCAAAGTTCTTTTGATAAGGGGATCATTGCTGGGGCTTCTTCTGATGCAGGAGATACTTCTGGCGAAAGTACTGATGGAAATACTGACGGAAGTACAGATGGCAATACGGATGAAAGCGGCGAATAACTGGAATAGTCAGAAATAACAGATTTATGCATAAAATACAAGAATATGGGAGGGTATGTTGTCATTTAACATTGACGCATTGCCCTCCCATTGGTATAATATTGACTATGAGGCGGTTCTATAATATGACTTTTTTGAACAAAGTGCATAGATACAGACGGAAAAGGTATGGGATCGCCCAAATTGCGATCCGGCAGATATTACAGAGCAGGAAAATGCCGGATGAGCGGATTTAAGAGCAGGAGGCATAAAACATTGAGCAAATGGTATGAAGAAGCAGTATTTTATCACATGTATCCAATCGGTATGACAGGTGCACCCAGGCAGAACACACAGGAGGAAGTGACACACCGTTTTCCGGAACTTATGGAGTGGCTTCCGTATGTTCAGTCATTAGGCTGCACTGCGATTTATATAGGACCATTATTTGAGTCTACTTCCCATGGCTATGATACCAGAGACTATAAGCTGGTTGATCGCAGACTGGGAGACAATGAGGATTTTAAAGCTTTTGTGGCAAAAGCGCATGAGCTGGGGATCAAGATTGTTGTGGATGGCGTATTCAACCACACAGGCAGAGAATTTTTTGCATTTAAGGATATTCAGCAGAACAGGGAAAATTCCCCATACTGTTCCTGGTTTAAGGGGATCAATTTCGGATGGAATTCCCCGTATAATGACGGATTCGGCTATGAAGCATGGCGGAATTGTTTTGAACTGGTCAATCTGAATTACTGGGAGCCAAAGGTAAGGGAGTATATCCTTAGTGTGATCGGCTTCTGGATCGATGAATTTGATATTGATGGTATCCGTCTGGACTGTGCAGACTGTCTGGAATTTTCATTTATGGAGGAGATGCGCCGTTATACTAATGAGAAAAAAGCAGATTTCTGGCTGATGGGTGAAGTGATCCATGGGGATTACAGCCGTTATGTAAGTGCAGATAAACTGGACAGCGTAACCAATTATGAACTTCATAAGGGCCTTTATTCCGGTCATAATGATCACAATTATTTTGAGATAGCGCATACCATTCGCAGGGAATTTGATGCTAACGGAGGCATTTACAAAGGACTGAAGCTGTATTCCTTTGTAGACAACCATGATGTGGACAGAATTGCTTCCAAGTTGAATGTACCAGGACATATTTATCCGGTACATACCCTGTTATATACACTTCCTGGTATTCCATCCTTGTATTATGGTTCAGAGTGGGGCATTCAGGGAAGAAAAGAAGGGGCAAACGATGATCCTCTTCGTCCTGCAGTAGATCTGAAGGAGGCCCTTGAGCATGTACCGGATCCAAAGCTTCTTCAGTGGGTAAAAACACTGGGACGTATCCACAAGGAACAGCCGGCATTGTCTGATGGACGGTATCAGGAGCTGCTTCTTACGAACAGACAGTATGCATTTGCAAGGATTCTGGGAGATGAGGGTGTGATCGTTGCAGTGAATAATGACGATAAAGATGCATACTTAAGTATCCGTGTTCCGATGCAGGGTAAGACATATACCAGCCTTCTGAACGGATCAGTAATAAAAGAAGAAAACGGTGCTCTTCAGGTGAAGCTTGCACCTAATGAGAGTTTTTTAGCAGCTATGCGCTGATATGCCAATAAATGTTTTCTAGGAGGTATTCAGTATGGGAGAGAGAATGCAGTTCACAGAACTGGATCAGTATCTGTTTGGACAGGCAACGCATTATGATCTTTACAAGAAGCTGGGAGCCCACCCGGTTTCTTATGGCAGACAGAAAGGTGTATATTTTGCTGTATGGGCACCGAATGCACAATATGTATCCGTGATCGGCGAGTTTAATGATTGGGATACCCAGGCAAATCCTATGGAAAAGGCCGGGCCTATTGGCGTTTTCCAGGTTTTTGTGCCTGGAGCCAGAGAGGGGCAGCTGTATAAGTTTTATATTGTGGGGATGCATGGCGAAGAGCTTTATAAGGCGGATCCATATGCAAATGCAGCCGAGATGCGTCCTGGAACTGCCTCCCGTATTACAGATATTTCCTCATATAAATGGAATGACGGTGTATGGATGAAGAACCGTCCCCGGTTCAACGAAAAAAAGGATGCAATGGCGATTTATGAAGTGCATCCTGGCTCCTGGATGAAGCATCCAAGCACTGAGGATAACAGAGAAGGCTTTTTCAATTACCGGGAATTTGGTGAGATGTTAGCCAAGTACGTAAAAGAAATGGGATATACCCATGTAGAACTGATGGGGATTGCAGAGCACCCGTTTGACGGTTCATGGGGGTATCAGGTTACCGGCTATTATGCACCTACTTCCAGATATGGCACTCCACAGGACTTTAAGTATATGGTCGATTATCTGCACAGACAGAAGATCGGTGTGATCCTGGACTGGGTTCCGGCTCATTTCCCCAAGGATGCCCACGGACTGGCCAATTTTGACGGTACAGCAGTTTATGAGCATGAAGACCCAAGACAGGGGGAGCATCCGGACTGGGGCACTAAGATCTACAATTACGGACGTCCGGAGGTAAAGAATTTCCTGATTGCCAATGCACTTTTCTGGATCGAAGAATGCCATGTGGATGGCCTGCGTGTGGATGCAGTAGCGTCCATGCTTTATCTGGATTATGGCAAAAGTGATGGTCAGTGGGTAGCCAATAAGTACGGTGGCAATGAGAATCTGGAGGCTATTGAATTTTTCAAGCATTTGAATACGGTTGTCCTTGGAAGAAATCATGGGACGGTGATGATCGCCGAAGAGTCTACGGCATGGCCTAAGGTAACTGGCAAAGCAGAAGATGGCGGTCTTGGATTTTCCCTGAAATGGAACATGGGATGGATGAATGATTTCCTGGAATATATGAAGCTGGATCCTTATTTCCGCAAGGATAATCACAACAAGATGACCTTTGCTATTACATATGCTTACAGTGAGAAATATGTGCTGGTGCTTTCTCATGATGAGGTGGTTCATCTGAAATGCTCCATGCTCAATAAGATGCCAGGTGAATTGGAGGACAAATTCAAAAACCTGAAAGCCGGATATACATTTATGATGGGGCATCCTGGTAAGAAGCTGCTGTTTATGGGACAAGATTTCGGGCAGCTGCGGGAGTGGAGTGAGGAGCGAGAGCTTGACTGGTTTCTGCTTCAGGAAAAGGAGCATCGGGATCTGCAGAGCTTTGTTAAGGATCTGCTGTATATTTACAGGAAGTATCCCGCCGTTCATGCCACAGATAATGATCCACAGGGATTTGAATGGATTAATGCAGACGATGCCTACAGAAGTATTTTCAGCTTTGTGCGCAAGTCGCCTACCAAGAGAAACAATCTTCTTTTTATATGTAATTTTACACCGGTTGCAAGACCGGACTACCGGGTTGGTGTGCCAAGACTTAAGCAATATACACAGCTTATGGACGAGAATGGAAGAACTGAGAAGAAGGTATTCCGGGCAGTGAAGCAGGAGTGCGACAACAGACCATATTCGTTTGCATATCCGCTGCCTGCATACGGGATCGCTATTTTTCAGTATTAAGCGGAAAGAACTTTGCCATACTTATGGCAAAATACATCGAGGGATATTGTCTTTGAATAGTAACGTAACCTTATTGATCTTTTTTTCTGTATTAAGTGAACCTGCTCTTGCTTTTTAGAAAAAGTTAGGGTATAATGAGCGCGAAATAGATATAACTGTGAAAGTGCTGAACAGTTATATTAATCAGGAAAGCGTAGAGTTTGAAAGGAGATATTAGCATGAAAGTATCCAATATTAAAGACGTTGATAAATTTTTTGAAGTAGTTGACAGCTGTACAGGTAAAGTTGAGCTTGTTACAGGCGAAGGCGACAGACTGAATCTGAAGTCTAAATTATCTCAGTATGTATCTCTTGCAAACATCTTCTCCAATGGCGAGATCCCGGAGCTTGAGATCGTAGCATATGAGAAAGAAGACATCGAGAAGCTGATGAACTTCATGATCAACGGCTGATTTAGAGCGAGCCGCTGTGAACCGTAAGATAGTGTTTTATTTATTGCGAAGAGGACATTTTCTTCGACTTAGATAAAAGAATATCAGGCTGACGTTTCTAAGAGATACAGATACTTTTTGGTGACTGTGAGGATATGAAGCAGTTACGTTTACAGTATTGCGATTAGGGACGTCGGCCGTCGTTTTATGCATGAACCAGGGGGCGCAAGCGTTTCCTGGTCAAGTTGCGTTCATGGATCAAATCCAGAACAGAAAGGAAAATAAAATGGTAAAGATTGATATTGTTTCAGGATTTCTTGGAGCTGGAAAAACAACTCTTATCAAAAAGCTGTTGAAGGATGCATTTCAGGGAGAGCAGGTTGTTCTGATCGAAAATGAATTTGGTGAGATTGGTATTGATGGTGGGTTTTTAAAAGAAGCGGGTATTCAGATCCGTGAAATGAATTCCGGATGTATCTGCTGTTCTCTGGTCGGTGATTTTGGAGCATCCTTAAAGGAAGTTGTAGAGAAGTATCATCCGGATCGAATCCTGATCGAGCCATCCGGCGTAGGTAAGCTGTCTGATGTGATCAAGGCTGTACAGGGTGTGGAAAAAGAAGTTGACATAACACTGAATAGCTATACAACCGTTGTTGACGCAAAGAAATGCAAAATGTATATGAGAAATTTTGGTGAGTTCTTCAACAACCAGGTAGAGTATGCCGGGGCGATCATTATGAGCCGTACAGATATTGTGGATGAAGAAAAAGCTACAAAGGCAATGGAGCTTTTAAGGGAGATTAATAAGAATGCTGCCATCATCACCACACCTATCGAGAAGCTGGAAGGCAAGAAGCTGCTGGAGGTTATGGAGCATCCTGTATCTTTGGAAGAAGAGCTTTTGAAAGAGGAGCATGAGCATCATCATGACCATGATGAAGAGTGCGGTTGTGGACATGATCATGAACATGAGCATCATCATCATGACCATGATGAAGAGTGTGGCTGCGGACACGACCATGAACACGAGCACCATCATCATCATGACCATGATGAAGAGTGTGGCTGCGGACACGACCATGAACATGAGCATCATCATCATGACCATGATGAAGAGTGCGGTTGTGGACATGATCACCACCATGACCATCATCACCATCATGCAGATGAAGTATTTGCAAGCTGGGGCCGCGAGACCATTAAGAAATATACTAGAGAAGCACTGGAGAAAATGCTGGAAGCACTGTCCGCATCTGAGGAATATGGTATCATCCTTCGCGCAAAGGGAATGCTGCCTGCAGAAGATGGAACATGGATTTATTTTGACATGGTTCCGGAAGAAACAGAGATCCGTGAAGGTGCACCTGAATATACTGGTCGTCTCTGCGTGATCGGATCTAAGCTGAATGAAGAGAAACTGGCACAGCTTTTTGGATTGAATGCATAAAGCGGAGGATAGACCATGGATGAGATCAGGGTTCCCATATATTTGATCACAGGATTTCTGGAAAGCGGTAAAACCACTTTTCTCAGATTTACTCTGGATCAGGACTATTTCCAGATCGATGGAAAAACACTTCTTATACTTATGGAAGAGGGAGAAGAGGAATACGATACAAAAGCCCTTGCGAAAAATAATACAGTGGTAGAAGTGATCGAAAAAGAAGAGGATCTGACTACAGAGCGCTTAGAGGCAATGGAGATCATCCATCAGCCGGACAGAGTGGTCATTGAATACAATGGCATGTGGCTGGTCAGCAGGTTTTATGACATGAAGCTGCCCTTTGGCTGGGGTGTGGAACAGCAGATTACCTGTGTGGACGGAAGTACGTTCCAGGTATATATGGCAAATATGAAGTCCATTTTTATGGACATGGTGAAATATACGGACATGGTAGTATTTAACCGGTGCAAGAGAGAAGATCCGCTGGCCAATTACCGGAGAAGCATTAAGGTTTCCAACCAGAGTGCAGAAGTGATCTTTGAAGATGAAGAAGGGGAGATCGATGATATTTTCGGGGATCAGATGCCCTTTGACGTAAATGCTCCTGTGATTGAAATTCCGCCTGAGGATTACGGTATCTGGTTTGTGGATGCAATGGATCACCCGGATACTTATGTTGGAAAAACTGTCCGGTTTAAGGGAAGGGTTATGAAGCCACGCGGAATGGGCAGCAAATTCTTTGTTCCTGGAAGGATCGCCATGACCTGTTGCGCAGATGATACTACATTCCTTGGCTTTGTATGCAAAAGTGCATTTGCATCTAAGCTGAAAGAAAAGGAATGGGTGGAGGTTACTGCAAAAGTGGCTTTTGAAAGACGAATGGAATACCAGGGAGATGGCGTGGTTCTTTATGCAGAGAATGTTACGCCATGTGAGCCACTGGAAGAAGAAATGGTATATTTTAATTAGATAGCATGAGGACAATATGTATTTAATAGTTGGTTTGGGAAATCCAGGAAGACAGTACGAGGCAACCAGGCATAATATGGGGTTTGACACCGTTGATTGCCTGATCGAAAAGCATAATGTACCGCAGGGCGGCGTAAAATTTAATGCAATGTATGGAAAAGGGATCATAGGCGGTGACAAGGCCATTTTGATGAAACCTCTTTCCTTTATGAATCTTAGCGGAGGCCCTGTCCGTGATATGGTGAATTTTTTCAAGATCGATCCTGAAAAGGAATTGATCGTGATCAGCGATGATATTGATCTGGAGCCGGGGCAGCTGCGAATTCGTAAGCAGGGCAGCGCAGGTGGTCATAATGGATTAAAAGACATTATCCAGAAGCTGGGCACTCAGAATTTCGTCAGGATCAAAATTGGCGTAGGTGCCAAGCCCCAAGGCTGGGATCTGGCGGATCATGTGTTGTCCAGATTCCCGGACAGTGAACGTAAGCTGGTGGATGAAGCGATCCGGGAGGCGGCAGATGCTGTTGAAAAAATTATTGCACAGGGACCGGATGCGGCCATGAATGAATATAATCGGAAAAAGAAAATATGAAAACATTTATTCAACCTTTACACAATCTTGCAGAGTTTGAAGAAATACAGAAATCTATAAAAAATAACAAAGGGGTGTTGCTGTTGACCGGCTGCACCCTTTCTCAAAAAGCGAATATGATTCACGGATTGTCTGACATGTTCCGGCGTCGCCTGGTGATCTGTGAGGATGAAAAAAGAGCAAAGGAACTATATGAGGACACATGTTTTTATGATAAAACAGTGCTGTATTATCCGGCCAAGGATCTGCTTTTTTTTCAGGCTGACATCCACGGAAACCTTCTGATCAGGCAGAGAATGCAGGTGATCCAGGCACTTCTTGAGAGGGAAGAGGTTACGGTTTTTACCAGCATTGACGGCTGCATGGATTATCTGATGCCTCTGGATAAAATACAGAATCGGGTGCTTCATTTTTATAATGACAGTGTGATTGATATGGAGCAGCTGAAAAAATCCCTGGTAGAACTGGGATATGAGCGTGTAGGCCAGGTGGAGATGCCGGGACAGTTTTCAGTCCGTGGAGGCATTGTGGATATTTATTCGCTGACAGAAGAAAATCCATGGCGTATAGAGCTATGGGGAGATGAAGTGGATTCTATCCGCAGCTTTGATGCAGAAAGCCAGCGTTCTTTGGATAATCTGGAAGAAATCATGATTTATCCGGCAGCAGAAAAAGCGCTGGACAAAGGTATGGTATCTTTTCTTGATTACTTCCCGGAGAAGGAAGCTTTGATTTTTCTGGATGAGCCTAACCGGCTGACAGAAAATGGCCAGGCTGTGGAAGAGGAATATCAGCAGAGCCTGATGCACAGGGAGGAAAAAGGGGAACAGAAGCTTCCGGGACAGTGGCTGTGCAGGTTTGAGGATGTTAAGAAAAACCTGAACAAAAGAAACTGTATCGCCCTATGTGCTTTGGAACCAAACCGGGAAGGGTGGAGATTTACGGATAATTTTGGGCTGACGGTCCAATCTGTAAATTCCTACAACAGCAGCTTTGAGCTCCTTGTAAAAGACCTTTTTAAATACAAAAAGCAGGGATATCAGATCGCTCTATTATCCGGCTCACGTACCAGGGCAGAACGGCTGGCAAAGGATCTGCAGGCTGAAGGCCTGAATGCTTTTTATAGTCAGGATTATGACCGGGTGATCCAGCCGGGAGAGATCATGGTGCTGTATGGCCATGCAAGCAGAGGCTTTGAATATCCGTTGGTTAAATTTGCAGTGATGACGGAGACGGACATCTTTGGCCAGGAGCAGAAAAAAAAGAAAAAACGAAAAAAATATAATGGCAATCATATCCAGGATTTTTCCGAGCTTTCCATTGGAGATTATGTAGTCCATGAAAAGCATGGATTGGGGATCTACCGTGGGATTGAGAAGGTAGAAGTGGATAAGATCGTCAAGGACTATATAAAGATTGAGTACAGAGACGGAAGCAACCTGTATATTCTGGCTACTCAGCTGGATGCCCTACAGAAATACACCGGTGCAGATGCAGACAGGAAGCCTAAGCTGAATAAGCTGGGAACACAGGAATGGAACCGTACCAAAACCAAGGTGCGGGGAGCCGTAAAGAATATTGCAAAAGAGCTGGTGGAGCTGTATGCAGCCAGGCAGGAAAAAGAAGGGTATGTATGCGGCCCGGATACTGTATGGCAAAGAGAATTTGAGGAAATGTTTCCCTATGAGGAAACGGACGATCAGCTGATGGCCATTGAAGATACCAAGAAAGATATGGAAAGCACCAAGATCATGGATCGCCTTGTATGTGGCGATGTAGGGTATGGAAAAACGGAAATTGCCCTGCGTGCTGCCTTTAAGGCTGTACAGGAAAGCCGTCAGGTGGTGTATCTGGTGCCTACTACAATCTTGGCTCAGCAGCATTACAATACTTTTGTACAGAGGATGAAAGAATTTCCTGTACGTGTGGATCTGTTGTGCCGGTTCCGCACGCCTGCCCAGCAGAAGAAAACACTGGATGATCTGAAAAAGGGACAGGTGGATATTGTGATAGGTACCCACAGAGTCCTTTCTAAGGATGTAATATTTAAAAACCTTGGTCTTCTGATCATTGACGAGGAGCAGCGCTTCGGGGTTGCACATAAAGAGCGGATTAAGCAGATGAAGAAGGATGTGGATGTGTTGACACTTACCGCCACACCTATTCCAAGAACCCTTCATATGAGTTTGATCGGGATCAGGGATATGAGTGTGCTGGAAGAACCGCCTATGGATCGTATGCCTATCCAGACCTATGTGATGGAGTATGATGAAGAGACTGTCCGGGAAGCCATCAAAAGAGAACTACGCCGTGGCGGACAGGTTTATTATGTATATAATCGGGTGACAGATATTGATGAGGTAGCTGCCAGGATCGGAAAGCTTGTTCCGGAGGCTAGGGTAGAGTTTGCCCATGGACAAATGAGCGAGCGGGAATTGGAACGGGTGATGTATGGTTTTATAAGCGGTGAGATCGATGTACTGGTTTCCACTACGATCATTGAAACGGGGCTGGATATTTCCAATGTTAATACTATGATCATTCATGACTCAGATAAGTATGGGCTTTCTCAGCTTTATCAGTTGCGGGGGCGTATTGGCCGTTCCAACCGGACAGCATATGCATTTTTGATGTACAGGCAGAACCGTATGCTGAAAGAAACAGCAGAAAAAAGACTGTCTGCTATACGGGAGTTTACAGACCTGGGAAGCGGGTTCAAGATCGCCATGCGAGATCTGGAGATCCGCGGGGCAGGAAACCTTCTTGGAGCGCAGCAGCATGGACATATGAATGCAGTAGGTTATGATCTGTACTGCAAGATGCTTAGTGAAGCAGTCAAAGAGGCTAAGGGCATTCAGACCATGGACGATTTTGAGACCACTATAGACCTTGTAATGGATGCATTTATCCCGGACACCTATATATCCAATGAGTTTCAGAAGCTGGATATTTATAAACGGATCGCAGGGATAGAGTCTCAGCAGGATTATGATGAAATGCTGGAAGAGCTGATCGACCGTTTTGGGGAACCGCCAAAAGCAGTACTAAATCTTCTGGCCATTGCCCGTCTGAAGGCACTGGCACATCAGGCATATATTACGGAGATCAAACAGACATCCAGGGAGTGCAGGATCACTTTATATGAAAATGCAAAGATCAATCCGGCAGGGATTCCGCCGCTTATGGAAAAATACAGACGATCCCTGCAATTTAAAAACGATCAGACGCCCAAATTCCTGTTTGCACCTGTAGGACCTGTGGTTCCTGCACTTACCCGGTTTGCAGAGGAATTGCTGGAACTGGTGGAATAAGGGGAACAACCAAGCACAGGCGGTCCCAGGCCTTTTAACCCTGGTATCATCAAAATTCACACAAAAATAGTTGCCTGATGAGGAAAAACAGGATATACTATAAAAAGTGTAACCTGTGATACAGGTGCGTCAGATTGGAGGAAGATATGAAGGATTTATTGAAAAGAACAACCATCGCAGCCCTGGCCGGAGTGCTGGCAGCAGGGATGTTTACAGGCTGCGGTGAGAAAAAAGTAGATGGAACAAAGACAGTTGCTACTGTAGATGGTACAGACGTGCCGATGGGTGTATTAAGTCTTTTTGCTAGAGAGCAGCAGGCACAGACCATTGCTATGTATCAGCAGTTTATGGGTGGCAGTGCTTCCAATATCTGGAGCGGTGTGGCAGATGAGGATACAGGAGAGACTTATGGAGAGAGCGCTGTAAAGAGTGCCCTGAAGCAGGTAGAGATTCTGTACGTAATGAAAGAGAAGGCTGCAGATTACAATGTGGAGATCACAGAGGATGAGCAGAAAGCCATTGAAGACGCAGCAGCAGCCTTTATGAAGGATAATGATGAGGATACGATCAAGGAGCTTTCTGTTACAGAGGATCAGGTGAAGACTTTGCTTGAGCTTGAGACTTATCAGAAGAAGATGCAGGATCCTATCAAGAAAGAAGGCAATATTGAGGTTTCTGAGGATGATGCACAGCAGTCAGCCTTTACCTATGTTAATATTTCATTGTCCGGAGATGATCTGACAGATGACGATATTGCCAAGAGGAAAGAGCAGGCTCAGGAGATCCTTGATAAGGTGAAAGAGGATCCCACAGCAGATATGAAAGAGATCGCTAAGGGGGTAGATGACAGCTATACCGCATTAAATGGCACATTTACTACCAAAGAATCTGATGATGAGGATTTCCAGTCTACTGCATATCCGGATGAAGTGCTCACTGCACTTCGTACCCTGAAAGAGGGTGAAGTTTATGACTCTCTTGTAGAGACAGATACAGCTGCTTATATCCTCAGACTGGATTCTGAGAAGGATGAGGATGCTACTGCTTCCAAGGTTAAATCCGTAACCACTACAAAAGAGAATAAATATTATTCCGAAACAACCGAGAAGTGGCTGGATGATGCGAAAGTCACAGAGGATGAGAAGGTTCTTAAGACTCTTACATTCTCAGATAATCATACTTTCACCATCAAAGCTACCACATCAGATGCAGCAGGTGACAGCACAGAAGAGACAGCAGAGGAGGCCGAGGTAACACCAACAGAAGAAGCTGCAGAGGAGACTGAGGTAACACCAACAGAAGAAGCCGCAGAGGAGACTGAGGTAACACCTACAGAAGAGGCAGCAGAGGAGGCCGAGGTAACACCTACAGAAGAGGCCGCAGAGGAGACTGAGGTAACACCAACAGAAGAAGCTGCAGACGATACAGAAGAATGATAGACATATCAATCCATAAAAAATGGGTACGTGGCACAGACCAGTGCTGCGTACCCATTTTTTAATATGAGCAATTTATTTTCAAATCAGCTGGAAGTGCTTCATTGCATTCCAGATCCCATTGTCTGTAATACCTGTGGTGCGGTAAGTACAAAAAGGAAAAATCTCAGGCATGGAGTTGCCCATGGCAATGCTGGTGCCTGCATATTTCAACATAGCCAGGTCATTGGTGCTGTCACCAAAAGCAAAGCTGTCTTCCAGGGACATGCCAAGATGATCCAGCAGGAACTGGATGCCGGTAGCTTTCGTATATTTGGCAAGAGTAACTTCCCATACATCATGCCCATGATCAAAACAGATCATGTCATTTTCCTGGGCATATTTTTCAAAGCCTGCCCGGTCAGAGTCTGGCCCAATGGATACCAGATATTTGTCGAAGGTATAAGTGGCAGCTTTTTCTCCTGTGTATTCAGCTATGTTCTCCGTAGGTGCCATTTTCCGGATCATAGGGAAAACAGGATGATGATGTGGCTCACCATCATATAAAATTGCATCACACCGCTCAAAATACGTGGGGATATGGAATTGACGCAGCTTTTTTACAATATCCACGCATTGGTCATGGGGGATGGATTGAGAGAAAAGCAGCTGGCCATTCATGTAGATTTGAGTGCCGCAGCCACATACATAACCGTCAAAGCCAAGAGTCAGCAGATCTTTAGGGATGATCACACGGGTGCGGCCAGTATTGATAAAGCACAGATGACCATTCTTTCTGGCTTGGGTAATGGCCTGGGCAGTGCTTTCGGGAATGGTACAGGGCGGTGCTGTGACGAGAGTGCCGTCAATATCAAAAAACAGGATTTTTCTATTCATCGTCTACCTCATTATCCGGATATTCTGTGTCTTCAGAAAGATTGCCCATGTGTACGCAGATGCCATTAACTTCGATCTCACCTTCCATAGGGATCACCAGACATTTTCGACCGTCAATTACTTTGGTCTCGATCAATTCTGCACGCTCAGGATCGATCTTCACTACTACATCCGGTGTTTTGACTTCAAATTTACGGGGGCTGGCAATATTGGAGGCCATCAGGGAAGGCTGATCTCCTGCCACAAGTTCATACTGCTGGTCAAAGGTATCCAGCTTTTCTTCTGCCACGCCACAGTCCTCAAGAAGCCTCTTCACTTCCGGTTTTGTGAGCACTACCGGTTCAGGCTCATCTTTCTGTGCTTCAATCAGTTCATTCAGCTTCTCATGGATACTGATCACTGTATTGTAGTCACAGTCATCTCCAAGGGTTTCTTCTACAAGCATGTTAAAGGAATCCCGCTGTCCACCAGCAGACATGGGAGCTGTGCAGCCCAGAACCTGATCAATAAACAGATCATGAAGTGCTTCTGCATTTTTGGAATAGTATAAAAGTCCGTGAATGTCTGTGCTCCGGTCATTAAATACGGGGAAAAGAAAACCGGACTCCGGCATTTCCACGATCCAGTCGCGGATACGGTCTTCAATCAGATTTGTCTCTGCATTATAACAAAGTCCTGCCTTAGAAAGCTTAACCGGGCAGATGCTGCAAAGAAGATGCTCATAGATCTCGTCAGATGCATCAAACATGTCAAGACCGTCAGAAGATTTGCCTGGAATATCATATACTGCATGGACAAGGATAATGTAATAATTCTCCGGATAATCGTAATTCTCAATGATCCGGTCATAGAACTGCTGGATCAGTTCATCGTCGGTGAGACGGCTGGCTCTAAGACGCATAAGAAATTCCTGGGTTCCTCCATCTGCTTCCTGATTCGTTGGAAATTCCATGTTCAGCAGATTTTTGCCAAGGGTACCAGACAGGGTTTTCTTGAAAATCTCAAAATATTTGAACATTTCTTCCTCAGACAGGGAGAGGAAGGCTTCTTTTAATTCTGTTTTCTTATTCTTGTCACCATCCACATAACAGCCGCAGATCCTTGTAATGGAACAATTGGCTGGTGAAAACTGTTTTTTGATCTCGGAAATTTCTTTTTTGTTCATGGTTGATCCTCCTCGTTTGCTCATTATATCGCAAAATCTTTTGACGGGCAAGAAAACAAAAAATTATAGATTTCTTTTGATAAATAAGAAAAACCTAATGGGTAATGGTAAAAGTGCATAAAAATGAACACCAAAAACTGTTAAAAACGATTAAATACGTTAAGAAATTTATAGATAGACAAAAAAATATTATATTTATTTCCTAAACAAGGATTGCTAAAATATAAAACATCAAGAGCGGTACGAACCGCAATAAAAGGAGGACGTTTTCAATGAAGAGAAAAGTACTTGCCAGCTTACTTTGTGTAGCAATGGGAGTAACAATGATCGGATCAACAGCTGTATTTGCAGAGGACGCAGCTGAGGAAACTACAGATGAGGCAGCAACAGAGGAAAATGCAGAGGCTGAGGATGCTGATGCAGAAGAAGCTGCAGATGATACAGCAGAGGCAGCAAGTGATCTCCTTGCAAAACCAGATATGGAAGGCGTTGATGTAGATAACGCTAAGATCGGTATCAGTATTTATCAGTTTACAGATAACTTCATGACACTGTATCGTACAGAGTTAGTTCGTTATCTTACCGAGGATCTTGGATTTAATCCTGACAATGTAATCGTACAGGATGGTAAGAATGACCAGGCAGAGCAGACCAACCAGATCAACAACTTCATCACAGATCAGGTTGATGTTATGATCCTGAACCTTGTTCAGTCTTCTTCCGCTCCTCAGGTAACAGATATGTGCAACGAAGCAGGTATTCCTGTAGTATATATCAACCGTCAGCCAGATGAGACAGAGTCTGACAGATGGGCTTCTGATGGACTGAAAGCTACATACATCGGTGCAGATGCTAGACAGTCCGGTACATTCCAGGGCGAAGAGATCCTTGAGACAGAGAACAAAGGTGATATCAATGGCGACGGCAAAGTTTCCTATATCATGGTTCAGGGTGATCCGGAGAACATCGATGCTCAGTACAGAACAGAGTACTCCATCAAAGCTCTTACAGATGCTGGTGTAGAAGTTGATGAGCTTCTTCTTCAGAGAGGTGACTGGGATCAGGCTAAAGGACAGCAGATCGTACAGGATGCCCTTACACAGTACGGCGATGATGTAGAAGTTGTATTCTGCAACAACGATGCTATGGCTCTTGGTGCTCTTCAGGCTATCCAGGCAGCTGGCAGAACAGTTGGCAAGGATATCTACCTTGTAGGTGTTGATGCTCTTACAGATGCTGTTCAGAATATCGTTGATGGCAACTTCACAGGTACAGTATTCAACGATTACTTCAGCCAGGCTCAGGGTGCTGCTAACCTTGCAGTTAAATTCCTCAAAGGCGAGGAAGTTGATCCTGTAAACATGGTTGACTATGTAAAAGTTACAGCTGACAACGCACAGGAAATTCTTGACAAAATCAAATAATTCAGATTCGCATTGACAGTTGACTGAACATTTCGGGTGTGTCTGAAGGACACACCCGATTTTATGAACAGGATGTGACGATTCAGTAGGTAATATGCCAGAAATACTGAACAGTTACAACAGGGATTACGATTACAATGGCTGTTCGGCCAATATCCAGGAAAGGAGAGAGTGGGATGGCAGAATATAGATTGGAGATGCGCGGTGTAAGCAAAAGCTTCCCGGGTGTCAAAGCGCTGGACAAGATAAATCTTAAGGTTCGGCCGGGAACCGTCCACGCCCTTATGGGAGAGAACGGCGCAGGTAAGTCTACACTAATGAAATGCCTGTTTGGTATCTACCATATGGATGAAGGAGAAGTTTATGTAGACGGTAAGAAGGTCGACATTAACAATCCGGATGAAGCATTACATAACGGACTGGCAATGGTTCATCAGGAGCTGCAGCCTGTTCCGGAGCGGACGATCGCTGAGAATATGTATCTTGGCCGTTTTCCGACTAAGAAAGTGGGACCACTTCAGGTGATCGACCACAAAACAATGAATGAAGAGGCAAAGAAATGGCTTGATAATGTTAAGATGCCTTTTGACCCAAAGAAAAGACTTGGGAATTTATCCATTTCACAGATGCAGTCTGTTGAGATTGCCAAGGCAGTTTCACAGGAGGCAAAATTGATCATTCTTGATGAGCCCACCTCATCTCTGACAGATAATGAGGTAGAAGCTCTTTTCCGTATTGTACGTGATTTACGTGACAGAGGCGTGTCCTTTGTATTTATTTCCCATAAGATGGCAGAGCTTCGTAAGATCTCTGATGATATTACCATCATGCGAGACGGTACTTATGTTGGTACATGGGAAATGAAAAACATCAGTGATGATGATATTGTTAAAAACATGGTAGGCCGTGAGCTTACAAATATTTATCCTCCCCTTGATAACACACCGGGAGATGTACTTCTTGAAGTAGACAATTTTACCAGCATTCACAGCAATTCTTTCAAGAACTGTTCCTTTAAGCTGAGAAGAGGTGAGATCCTTGGATTCGGCGGTCTGGTTGGAGCACAGCGTACAGAGCTGATGGAGGCCATTTTTGGTATCCGCCATACTACCAGCGGCGAAGTAAAGCTGAATGGAAAGCCACTGAATATCAAGAGCCCGAAAGATGCTATCCGCAATGGTATCGGCATGATCACAGAGGACCGTCGTGGAAGTGGTATTCTTGGATGCCTGTCTATTGCAGATAATATTTCGATTGCATCCCTTGACCATTATGTAGAGGGCGGCGTGAAGCTGAACAACGGAAAGATTGAAAAGCTGGTTCAGGATAATATTGGAAAATTAAGTATCAAAACACCAAGCAGCAAGACATTGATCCAGTCTCTGTCAGGTGGTAATCAGCAGAAGGTTATTATTTCCAGATGGCTGGCAAATAACCCGGATGTACTGATTATGGATGAGCCTACCCGAGGAATCGATGTAGGAGCAAAATATGAGATCTATCAGATTATGATCAGTCTTGCAAAGCAGGGAAAAGGTATTATTATGATCTCCTCTGAGATGCCTGAGCTGATCGGTGTATCCAACCGTATCATGGTAATGTGTAACGGTAAGATTACCGGAGAGGTTTCCGGTGATGAGGCAACTCAGGAAAACATCATGTATTTCGCAACACAGTTCTAAGCGAAGGAGGATAATAAAATGGATAAGACAAAAAAGTTTGATCTTAAAAAAGTTTTGTTGGATAACGGTATTATCGTACTTCTGATGCTGCTGGTAATTTATGTAAGTATTACAGAGCCTAACTTCAGAAGCTTCAGAAACATTATGAACCTTGCTATCAACGCAGCACCTCGTGTTATCATTGCACTTGGAGTCAGCGCATGTCTGATCACGAAAGGAACAGACCTTTCTGCAGGACGTATGGTTGGTCTTTCTGCCTGCCTTTCCGGTATCATGCTTCAGAAAGCAGATGCACCTGGTAAAGTATGGCCTGATTTCCCACAGCTGAATGTATGGGTAGTTCTTCTGATCTGTATGGCACTCTGTGCAGTATTTGGTCTGATCAATGGTGTTGTTATTTCTTATTTAAGTGTACCTGCATTCATCGGTACTTTGGGTATGCAGATGATCGTTTATGGTATTGCGCAGGTTGTTACAAACAACGTGCCCATCGGTGGATACCGTGCAGATTATACAGCTGTTACACAGGGAAAGATCGGCGGTGTATTCCCGCTTCTGTTCCTGTACCTGATCATTGCAGCAGTAATCTTCTGGTTCGTATTCAACTATACACGTCATGGTAAATACATGTATGCAATTGGTGGTAATGAGGTTGCAGCTGAGGTTTCCGGTGTTAATGTTAAGAAGACAAAGATCATCATCTATATAACAGCAGCTTGTATGTATGCAATCGCAGGATTCCTTCTTGGTGGTAAATCCGGTGGTGCTTCTACTCAGATGGGTAACGGATATGAGCTGGAGGCTATTGCAGCTTGTACAATCGGTGGTGTCTCTGTAAACGGTGGTATCGGTAAGATCTCCGGTGTTATCATCGGTGTTGCAGTATTCGAGCTTCTGAAATCTGCTCTGCAGTTCCTTGGACTGAACCCGAACCTGCAGTACATTGCACAGGGTATCGTTATCGTTGTTGCAATCGCTCTGGATATCAGAAAATACATTGTTAAAAAATAATAAGTGTAAGAGCCAAAAAATGGTTGGAAGCTTACGTTTCCCCACTGGATACCCTTGTATTCAGTGGGGATTTTTTATACAATAGAAAGTGTTGTATTGGATAAACGAAAAAGACGGATGGGATGAGAAATTATGGATTTATATAAGATTTTACTGGTAGATGACGAGATGGATGTGCTTCGTGCCATGAAGAAAAAGATTGACTGGGAGGCTATGGGATTCTGCCTGGCAGGGACTGCGGAAAACGGCCAGGAAGCGTTGGAAATGGCAGAGCAGCTGCATATTGATGTGGTGATGACAGATATCAAAATGCCTTACATGGATGGCCTGACTCTTTGCAGGAAACTGAAAGAGAATTATCGTAATATCAAGGTGGTCATTTATTCAGGATTTGATGATTTTGAATTTGCCAGAGAGGCTGTGCATCTGGAGGCAGAGGAGTATCTGCTGAAACCCATCAGTGTAAAGGATATGGAAGAGGTTCTGACCAGGATTCGGCAGAAACTGGATGATGAGATCAATGAACATCGGAATATGAACCGGTTATATGAATATTATCAGAAAAGCCTTCCAGCTATGCAGGAACAGCTGGTTATGGGTATCCTGGAAGGAAAGGTGACCGGAGAGCGGGCGCAGAATATGCTGGAAAGCTATGAAATGGATTTCAGGGCACCTTATTATGTGGTATCCCTGCTATATGTAGATACAGGCTCCGGAGAGACGGCAGGGCAGAACCAGCAGCTGCTCAGTATTTCCCTGAAGGATATGTCCAGGGATTATCTGAATGAGCGGATGCATTTTTACAGTATCAGTTATCTGGACGAAATCATTATTATTTTTATGTTGAAAGATAAAAATGAAATGGAGAAAGCACTGTATCATTTGGATCAGATCTGTAAGATGGGGGATCGTGTGCTGAAAGTGCCGGTAACTGCAGCAGTGGGACAGATCTGCGACCATGTGGATTATCTGACCACTTCTTATCAGGAAGCCAGAAGTGCTATGGAATACAGGACCATTATGGGAGGCAACCGGGTACTGTACATTCATGATATAGAGCCAAGCCCCAAGGATGCGGTATCATTTCTGGAATATGATTTTCAGAATCTGGTGCGGGCAGTAAAGCTGGGAAACCGGGATGAGACAGATGGGGCGATCCGGCAGTTTATGGACAGCATCCGCAGTTTTTCCATTACCCCAAATCAATACCAGCTGATATTCATGGAGCTGATTACGGAACTTATGAAGATCGGAAGATCCTACAAGCTTAAGACAAGGCAGATTTTCGGGGAAATGGATGTACCCTGGCAGGAATTATATAAACACGTTTCTATAGATGAACTGGAGAACTGGCTGCGGGACGTGTGCACCAATCTGCGGCATACCCTCCGTCATGAGAGGACAGATTCCACCATGAAGCTGACGGAGCAGGCAAAGGCGTATATTAATGAGCATTACATGGAGAACGATCTGTCAGCGGATACCCTGTGCCGCCATCTGAATGTAAGTGCTGCATATTTTTCTACCATTTTCAAGAAAGAAGTGGGACAAAGCTTTGTGGCATACCTGACAAAAGTAAGACTGGAGCATGCAGTGGAATTGCTTCGTACTACAGAGGACAAAACATATGTGATCGCAGAAGAAGTAGGCTACACGGAACCAAATTACTTCAGTTATGTATTTAAGAAGGAATACGGGATTTCACCGTCAAAATACAGGGCAAGTCTATAACAATAAGTAACAGGAGAGCAGGATGAAACAGATCAGGAAATTATGGAGGAAGCTGACGAATGCTGTAAATAACCGGGGGATGCAGTTTTTAATCTCTCTTTCATTTACCTTTGTTGCTCTTGTGGGAATGGCATTTATCGGAGTGTTTCTTTATCAAAGCTACGGACGGGCTTCCGAAGATGTAGTGATCCAGGATACCCAGCAGCTTCTGGGACAGGTGGAAATGAATTTAAATACTTACCTGCGGAATATGATGCGTATTTCTGATGCGATGTATTACAATGTGATCAAAAATGTGGATTTTGCAAGGGATGACATTAGTCAGGAATTAAATCTTCTGTATGAAGTAAATAAAGACAATCTGGTGAGTATTTCCTGCTTTACAGAGGAGGGAGAGCTGATCGGGGCATCGCCTGTGGGCACTATGAAAGATAACGCAGATATCCAGGATCAGACCTGGTTTACCAGCGCAAAGGACAAAATGGAGAATCTGCATTTTTCCGAACTGCACGTACAAAATATTTTTGAAAACAGCAGCGGCAGGTATTACTGGGTAGTTTCCTTAAGCCGCGGTGTGGAATTGACCAGTGATGGTAAGCTGTCCGGCGGTATTCTGCTTGTTGATATGGATTTCAGCGGTATCCGCCAGCTTTTTACAAAGGTCAACAGCCAGGAATTAAGTTATGTTTATCTTGTGGATGGGGATGGCAAGATCATATATCATCCAAGGCAGAACCTGATTTTTTCCAATATGCTGAAAGAAAATAACCAGCAGGCAGTCAGCTACAGTGATGGTCTTCACAGAGAGAATTTCCAGGGACAGGATCGGATGGTGATGGTAAAAACCGTAGGTTATACCGGATGGAAGATCGTCAGTGTTACGCCTATGACTAATTTTTATCAAAATTTCAGTCAGACCAGGATCATGGCGGTGATCATAATCATTATTTCTATACTTGTTATGATCTTTGCCAACCAGTTTGTGGCAGTACGTGTGTCCATGCCTTTGAAGAGCCTGGAGGATTCTCTGCGCGGCATAGGTGTGGAGCAGGAACGACTGGCAGAAGGAGCCGGGGAAGGGATCTACATTGGCGGGCCGCCGGAGATCCAGCATCTTGGGGAAACCATCAAAAGTATGGTGAAGCAGCTTCGCAAGCTGACGGATGACATTGTAAAAGAGCAGGAAGAGAAAAGGAAAAGTGAGCTGGATGCCTTACAGTCACAGATCAATCCCCATTTTCTTTATAATACACTGGATTCCATTATGTGGATGATCGAGGCAGAACAGTATGATGATGCAGTATCTATGGTACAGGCACTGGGACGGCTTTTCAGGATCAGCCTTTCCAAAGGAAAAAACATCATTACGGTAGGGGATGAACTGCAGCACGCCAGAAGCTATCTGGATATTCAGAAATACCGATATAAGAATAAATTTGTTTCCTGCTTTGAGATCGAGGAAGGAATTGAAAAGTATAAGACGATCAAGCTGATCATTCAGCCATTGATTGAAAATGCGATTTATTATGGCATGGAATATATGGATGGTGACGGAGAGATCACCATTCGTGCCTACACCAGAAGATCAGATCTGTTTATTGAGGTGGAAGATAACGGCCTTGGTATGCCAGAGGAGCAGGTGGAAAGGCTTCTTACAGATGATACCCGAATACGAAGTAAAGGATCAGGTATAGGTCTTCGGAATGTACATCAGAGGATCCAGCTTTATTTCGGCAAAGCATACGGACTGAAGATCATCAGCGAGCCGGATCAGGGAACCATAGTAAGGATCCATCTGCCAAAGACAGAAGAAGTAAAGGCGCCAGGGGAGGTGGAAGCATGACACAAAAAAGAAACCATATTGCCATCTGGGCAGTGATCTTTGCGGCGGTGGTGCTTCTTGCTGTGTCCTATTATTATGGGGCAATTCGCGGCACTTCGGACAGTCCGTCTGTGTATTCCGTTATTTTATATCAGAATACGGACAATGAATGGACTACCCTTCTGGAGGGGATCCGTCAGGCTGAGGAAGATTTCGGGCTGAAAGTGAATTATGTGAATATGAGCACAGGAGATACGGCACAGGAGCAGGCAGAATTGATACGCCGGGAGATTGATTCCGGAGTTTCAGGGATATTATTTGCAGCGGTGGACAGCAAGGCTTTGGGAGACGCACTGAAAGATGATAATATCCAGATACCCCTGGTTGCACTGGAAACCGGGGCTTCAGGCATAAGCAGCAGTAATTATTTCAGCATTACCGGGGATGATTATGGTATGGGCCAGGCACTGGGGCAAAAGATCCTGAAGGATATGGAAGAACAGGGTAGTCAGCGTGTAGTGACAGTGATCCGTGAATATATGGAACGGGACAGTGTAAGCCAGAGATATGAAGGTCTTGTGGATCAGCTGAAAAAAGCTGAGCCGCCGGTGGAGATCCAGGATCTTTCCAGGAAGGAAGGGGATTTCAGCCTACGATTGTATATTGGAACCAATTTCCAGAAATGTGGACAGTATATTGCGGCTCTGGATAAAGTTTCTACAGAAGAAGCTGCAGCTGCATGGCAGGGAGAAGCTTCTTCCAGGGAACAGGAAGGAAAAACTTTCCGCATTTACGGGATCGGGAATACTCTGCAGACGGTTACAGATCTGGATAATGGGCTGCTGCAGGGGTTTGTATACCAGAATGAGTTTAACATGGGGTATGAGGGAATACAGACATTGGTGGATAAAGAAAAAAAGGGTTATTTTACGGAGCAGGTCAATATAAAGTACAAGCTTGTTACACAGGATACTTTATATGAGTCAGACAATGAACGTCTGCTTTTCCCAAGCATCTGACGGAGGCTTAGATGAAGAAAAAAACAGAAAGAATATACAGGACCATAGGAGTCTTTACAACTGCTGCTATTGTGTTTTCCGGATGCGGAACAGGTCAGAGCCGGAAGGAGCAGGATGGGAAAAATCTGAAGATCGGGATCAGTGTGTATGATCAATATGATACGTTTGTGTCAGAGTTGGTTTCTAATTTTCAGGACTATGCAAAGACCAGGGAAAAAGACTGGGGGATTTCCATCACTATGGATGTGGAAAATGCCAATAAAAGCCAGATGATCCAGAATGATCAGATGGATGATTTTATTAAAGATGGGATGGACGTGGTCTGCATTAATCTGGTGGACCGGACAGATGCGTCCACCATTATTGAAAAGGCTCAGGCTAGTGATGTGCCGGTGATCTTTTTTAACAGGGAACTGGTACAGGAAGATCTGGAACGGTGGGACAAGCTGTATTATGTAGGCGCAGATGCTTTTGAATCAGGAGAACTGCAGGGTGATATTCTGGTAGAAAAATGTAAAAAGGATTTTAACCGTATTGATAAGAATGGTGACGGAGTACTTCAGTATATTATGCTGGAAGGAGAAGCCGGCCATAACGATTCTATGGTACGCACCATGTCTGTTATCAATGAGATCACTGGAAGTGGTTATCTGGTAGAGAAGCTTTCCGATGAGATCGCTAACTGGAACAGGGATCAGGCTGCAAATAAGATGAAGCAGTTCCTGGAGCGGTTCGGAAACAGGATCGAGGTAGTGCTTGCCAATAATGATGATATGGCACTTGGCGCAGTGGATGCGCTGGAAGCTGCAGGTTATGATCCGGATTCCCAGGACTGGCCCATGGTACTTGGGATCGACGGTACAACAGTGGGACTGAACGCAGTCAATGATGGGAAAATGCTGGGAACTGTGCTAAATGATGCAGCGGGACAGGCAGATGGGATGCTGGAATTGGCAAGATCTATCACGGCAGGGACAAAACTTCCGGAGGAGTATGAGCTTCAGGACGGAAAGTACATCCGTATGCCTTACAGGATCGTCACCCAGGAGAACCTGGGTGAGATCCAGATGCTTCTTATGAAGAAATAGGATATTCTTAAACAAACAGCAAGTCATGATTTACGGTTGTGTAGAAAAGCTGACGGCAGGCGTCATAGTCCTGGGTCTGGGCCAGTGCCCACATCAGCTTTGTTACAGACGCTTCCAGAGTCATATCATAGGATTCCAGGATAGGAAAACGCTCTTTGATCATTTTGCCTACCTGATATACTTCCAGGTCACTGCCTTCGTGTGTGACCTGGGTAGCCATACAGACGATCTTGCCGGAGGATATCCATGTTTCCAGTGAGGCCTGGAAGCTGGAGTCTCCATAGTCCGGAAGCCCTCCTACCCCAAAGGATTCTATGATCAGTCCGTCATAGGAATCCGCCAGCATATCCAGGATACGTCCGTCAATGCCTGGAACCAGCTTCAATAAAAAGATCTTTCGGTTCATATCATGATAAAACTGAAGAGGTCTGGTGGATTGGTCTTTATCATCAATATAGAAGATGATCCGTTCATCATGGATAGAAGCAATATCCGGATAATTAATACTGGAAAAAGCATTATAGCTTTTGGAAAATTCTTTCTTTGCCCGTGTTCCTGCAATGACTTTGCCGCCAAATACAATAGACACGCCGTGGGCACGGTCATGGGAGGCAAAACGCAGGCTGTCCAGCAGGTTGGAACGGGCATCGGTAATAGCCAGGTCGATGGGCTTTTGCGCACCTGTAATCACTACAGGACGCCGGTTGTTCTGGATCAGGTAGGAAAGGGCAGCTGCAGTGTAAGCCATGGTATCTGTGCCATGACAGATCACGAAGCCATCATAAAATTCATACTTTTTTTCAATGAGAGCCGCCAGCTGGATCCAGTGCTGGGGGCTTATATTGGTACTGTCCAGAGAAAAGGGCTGCAACGTATCAATGGTGCAGAAGGCGGACGCTGCAGGGATATAGGAGAGAAGTTCCTCCGCAGAGATCTGAGGGGAAAGGCCGTCCTTGGTATATTTGGATGCAATGGTGCCGCCTGTGGCGATCAGTAAGATTTTCTTCATGGTACCTCCGAAAAGATCATTTTTGAAAGATCAAAAGTTTTATCTGTATAAAAGCTTTATCTGTATATTGTTGTTTTATCACAGAGCCTATTTTAAGATCATTTTACTTTGTCCGGAAATCCTTTGTCAAGGTGGGTTTACCTGTCGGAGAAAGTCTGTAAGGCTATATGAGTTACCTATCAGAGAAAGTCTGAAAAGCCATATGAGCTACCTATCGGCGAAAGCCATAACCTGCTTATTGACAAATACAGGGGATAAAACTATCATAGGAATAATAATAAACGCAGGAGAAGACAGGATGGAACAGACATTGCAGCAGATAAAGACAGACAGAACAAAGAGCAGATACCTGCGGGCTTTTAAAGCCGCATTTCCTTACACGATTCCTGTACTCACAGGCTTTGCTGCGCTTGGGATCGCCTATGGGCTTCTGATGGCATCCAATGGCTATGGAGTATTGTGGGCATTTCTTATGAGCGCCATCGGATTTGGAGGAAGTGTACAGTATGCAATGGTGCCGCTTCTGACCACTGTATTTGACCCCCTCCAGGCGTTTTTACTCAGCTTTATGATCAATGCAAGACATCTGTTTTACGGAATATCCATGCTGGGTAAATATAAAGGTCTTGGAAAGAAAAGGTTTTTCCTTATTTTTGCATTGTGCGATGAGACCTTTTCCGTAGTGTCCAGTGTGGAGCCGCCGGAAGATGTGGAAAAGGGATTGTTTTATTTTTTTATCACTTTTCTGGATTACTTTTACTGGTCAGCCGCTACAGTGGCAGGGGCGCTGATCGGCGGAATGATTACATTTGATACTACAGGTCTGGACTTTGTGCTGACAGCGTTATTTGTGGTGCTGTTCATGGAACAGATGAAGAAAAAAGAAAACAGAAGCTATGGTATGATCGGGATCGCAGGAGCCGTGATCGCAGCTATGATCTTTGGATCCGAAAACATGGTGATCCCATCCATGATCATCATTATGGCAGTGCTTCTGTTTATGGGGAAAAGTAAAAAAACACAGAAGGAGGATGCGTAAATGTTTTTAACACCGGCACAGACGATGATCATGATTCTGGCAGTGGCGCTGGGGACGATGATCACCAGATTTACTCCTTTTCTGTTGTTCCCCGATTCCAAGGAACCACCGAAGACCGTGCTGTATCTTGGAAGGGTTCTGCCACCGGCAATGATGGGACTTCTTGTGGTTTATTGCCTGAGAAATGTGTCACTGATAAGATCACCTCACGGGATACCGGAACTGATTGCCATTGCGGTCATCGTTGTTTTGCATAAATGGAAGGAAAATGTGTTGTTGAGCATAGGAACAGGAACTGTGGTTTATATGCTTCTTGTACAGCTTGTGTTTTAACAGGGAAAAGGAGGGGAGTATTATGACATTAACCCAGTTGCGGTATGCAATCACGGTTGCAAATTCTTCTTCTATGAATGAGGCGGCAAGAAAGCTGTATATTTCCCAGCCCAGCCTGTCTTCTGCCATCAAGGAGCTGGAAGAAGAGATAGGGGTTGAGCTTTTCAGAAGAACCAACCGGGGCATATCCGTTACTCCGGAAGGAGAAGAATTTATGGGATACGCAAGGCAGGTGGTAGAGCAGTATGCATTGATAGAGTCCAAGTACGTATCCAAAGAAAAAGAAAGAAAAAAATTTAGTGTATCCATGCAGCATTATACCTTTGCTGTCAGTGCTTTTGTACAGATGGTCAAGCAGTTTGGTATGGATGAATACGAATTTGCAGTTCATGAAACCAGAACCTATGACGTGATCCAGGATGTGAAGAATTTTAAAAGCGAGATCGGCATTTTATATCTGAATGATTTCAACAGAAAAGTGCTTACCAAGCTGTTCCATGAGTCCAACCTGGAATTCCATAAGATCCTGGAATGTAGTATTTACGTGTATATGTGGAAAGGACATCCGCTGGCAGACAAAGAAGAGATTACCTTGGAGCAATTAAGGGAATACCCCTGCCTGTCTTTTGAACAGGGAGGATATAATTCCTTTTATTTTGCAGAAGAGGTGCTGAGTACTTATGAATACAAAAGGCTGATCAAAGCAGACGACCGAGCTACTCTTCTGAACCTTATGGTAGGATTGAATGGCTATACCCTGTGTTCCGGCATCATCTGTGAGGAACTGAATGGCTCTGATTACTGTGCTGTAAAACTGAAGTCCGATGAGGTGATGACCATCGGATATCTGGTACGCCGTGGAGTAACCATAAGTCCGTTAGGGCAGAAGTACCTGGAGGAGATTTCCAGATATAAGGATAAGGCCCTGCGGTAAAGATTATTTGCGTTTGTGCACTCTGCATTTACCCATAAGGAGTCAGTAAAAGCTATGGGGTAAATGCCAGTGACGGACTTTTGTACGTCCCACACGGCTATAGGAACAAGCTATAACTAGCGCTAAAAATTAAGAACTACCACTTTTCATAGAGAGGTGGTATAGTATCACTATCGACGATGAAAGAAAAAGAAAGGGTAACAAGTGACATGTCCGATATCCTGATTCAAAATGTGTGCAAAACTTTTTCCACAAAAGAGGGAGAGGTTCAGGCACTGAAAAATGTAAACTTATCAATCGGATCCGGCGATATCTTCGGTATCATTGGAATGTCCGGCGCAGGGAAAAGCACCCTGGTACGCTGTATGAATTTCCTGGAGGTACCAAGTGAAGGCCAGGTTCTTATAGATGGGAAATCTCTTGGAGATTTTTCAGAGAAAGAGCTTCGGAAGGAGCGTGAAAAAATCGGAATGATTTTCCAGCATTTTAATCTGCTGATGCAGAAAAATGTTCTGGAAAATGTATGCTTTCCCTTATACATACAGGGAAAAAAGAAACCGGAAGCAAGAAAGAAAGCATTGGAGCTTCTGGAGATCGTAGGGCTGGCAGATAAGGCAAATGCTTATCCGGCACAGCTTTCAGGAGGTCAGAAGCAGAGAGTTGCTATTGCAAGAGCACTGGCATCGGATCCGCAGATCCTTCTCTGTGATGAGGCTACAAGTGCTCTGGATCCCCAGACCACATCCTCTATCCTGGAGCTTTTAAAGGACATCAACCAGAAATTCCAGATCACTATTGTTATCATCACACATCAGATGGCTGTTGTACGTGAGATCTGTACTCATGTAGCGATCATGAAAGACGGTGAAGTGAAGGAGCAGGGACTGGTGGCTGAGATATTCAATCATCCTAAATCCCAGGTGGCAAAGGAACTGATCAGCCGGGATACAGGCGCAGATGTGGAGCATGTAGTCACAAAGCCTGAGATCCAGAGCGGCGAGAAGATCCGTATTGTTTTTTCAGAGAATTCCGCTTTCGAGCCGGTGATCGCCAATCTTGTACTTATATTCCATGAACCGGTAAATATCCTGAAGGCTGATACCAAGAATGTAGGTGGTGTTGCCAAAGGAGAAATGATACTTCAATTCATGAAAGACAGCAGTAATGTTGCAGAAATGAAAGAGTATCTGAAAGAGCATGGACTTGAGATAGGGGAGGCAGACTGATATGTGGACAAAAGAAGTAACAGATATGATCATAGCAGGAGTTGGCGAAACCCTGTATATGACACTGGTATCTACCCTTCTGGGTTATGCCTTCGGACTGCCCCTTGGTGTGCTCTTAAAGGTATCTGACAAAGAAGGACTGAAGCCAAACAAACTTTTATATAAGATTCTGGATGTGATCGCCAATATTTTCAGAAGTATCCCATTTCTGATCCTTCTGATCCTTCTGATCCCACTTACCAGATTTCTGGTAGGGAAAAGCTATGGTACAACGGCCACCATCGTGCCTCTGACCATTGCAGCCATTCCTTTTATCGGACGAATGGTAGAGTCTTCTCTAAATGAAGTGGACCCGGGAGTGATCGAGGCAGCAAGATCCATGGGGGCGAGCAACTGGCAGATCGTGATCAAGGTTATGCTTGTGGAAGCACGTACTTCACTGATCTCAGGAGCTACCATTGCAACAGGTACGATCCTTGGATATTCCGCAATGGCCGGTACAGTAGGCGGCGGCGGACTTGGAGACATTGCCATACGATATGGATATCACAGATGGCAGGCTGATATCATGATCGTTACCGTTGTTCTGCTGGTACTTCTGGTTCAGCTGTTCCAGTCCATTGGTATGATGATCGCCAACAGACTGGATAAGAGAAAATAACATAATAATAAAAGAAATAACAAAATAATAAGAGAATTAATAAAATAATTAAAGATTAACGGAGGAAAAAATATTATGAAAAAATTAATCGCAGCAGCTCTTACAGGAGCACTTGTACTTGGTACCGTAGGCACAACTGTAGTATTTGCAGATGATGATGACAAGACCATCACAGTGGCAGCTTCCGAGACACCTCATTCTGAGATTCTGGAGCAGGCAAAGCCAATCCTTGAAAAAGAAGGCTATGATTTGGAGGTTACTGTATTTGATGATTATGTACAGCCAAACGAAGTTGTAGAGAGCGGTGATTTTGATGCGAACTACTTCCAGCACATCCCATATCTTGACAGCTTTAACGAAGAGAAAGGTACACATCTGGTAAATGCCGGCGGCATCCATTACGAGCCATTTGGAATTTATCCGGGAACAAAAGACAGCCTGGATGATCTGGAAGACGGAGATACCATTGCAGTACCGAATGACACCACAAATGAAGCAAGAGCACTCCTTCTTCTTCAGGATAATGGTATCATCACTCTGAAAGACGGTGTTGGATTGGAAGCTACTGTAAATGATATTGAGGAGAATCCTCACAATGTTGAGATCGTTGAGTTGGCAGCAGAGCAGGTTGCACGTGTGGCAGATGAGACAGCATATATCGTATTAAATGGTAACTATGCTCTTCAGGCTGGATACTCTGTAGCAAAAGACGCTCTTGCATATGAAAAATCCGATTCCGAAGCAGCTAAAACATATGTTAACGTAATCGCGGTAAAAGAAGGAAATGAGAATAGCGACAAGATCAAAGCTCTGGTAGCAGCTCTGAAATCCGATGAGATTAAAGACTTCATTAATGAGAAATATGATGGCGCTGTAATTCCTTTCGATGACAGCACAGAGGATGCAGCAGCAGAGGATACTGCAGATGCAGCTGATACTGAGGACGCAGCAGATGCTGACACAGAAGCAGCAGCTGATACAGAAGCAGCAGAGGATACTGCAGAATAAATAAGATCCTGACATGCAGGTTGTGACGAGACTTATTTAATGTATGACAGCAGAAACCGGCAGTAATATAGATCCCGCAGATCAGACAAATGTTTGGTCTGCGGGATTTCTTCTTTTTGACAAAACATGGCAAATCCTTTATCATAGGAATAAGAATGATAATGTGAGGCAATAAAAGATATGAAGGAAACACCAGACAAGAAGCTTTCCATCATAGATGTGGCAAAGCTGGCAGGAGTATCTACAGCTACTGTTTCCAGGGTACTGAATGGGAACGGAGGTTATTCCAAGAAAACAGAAGAAAAGGTACTGCGAACAGTTAAAGAATGTGGGTTCACACCCAACGGGAATGCAGTCAGCCTGCGTACCAACCGCAGCCATTGTATCGGAGTGATCGTGCCGGATATTACCAATGAATTTTTTGCAAAAATTATCCATGAACTGGATATTTTTTTCCTGGAACATCATTATTCCCTGCTGATCTGCGACTCCAATGAAGATTATGAACTGGAGGACATGTATATCCACAATCTGATCCAGAAGAATGTGGATGGGATCATATATATTTCCGGGCAGGATGAGATTAAGAATATCAGCAGTGTAGAGACGATCCCTATTGTTTACATTGACCGTTGTCCAAAGAATGCAAAGGTGCTGATCCAGTCGGATAATGAAGAAGGGGGATATCTGGCCACCCGGGAGCTGCTGGAGAGAGGCTGCAGGAATATTCTTCTGATGCGGGATCTGCGTTATGCGTCTACCATTCGACAGCGTAAAGCAGGATATCTGCGAGCACTGGAAGAGGCAGGAGTGCCATATAATGGTAAGCTGGAGATCGGGATCTTTCCGGATTACGAGGATGCCAGGATTATGATGGAGCGGGTACTTAAGGTGATGGGCTGTTATTTTGACGGTATCTTTGCTACCAATGACCGGATCGCCCTGGCGTGTATCCAGGTGCTGATGCAGCATGGGTACCGTGTGCCGGAAGATGTAAAGGTAGTAGGTTTTGACAATGTTTCCCTCACAGAATTTTGCAATCCGTCTATCACTACGATCACCCAGGATACCAGATCCATTGCCCTTGCAGCAGGAAAGTCAGTACTGGACCTGATCAACCACAAAAAGATAAAAGAAAAGATGACAGTGATCCCGGTAGCCCTGGAGCGAAGGCATTCTACCGAAACTGTCTGATCTGTATTACATAATAAGAGAGGCCACCGAAAATACGGTGGTTTTTCTTATTCTGTGGGAATTGTTTCAGGAAATGATATTCCACATAATTGCATAAAAAATCCCCCCCTAAAGCAAAAGTTCCCCCCTCTTTTCGAATCCGGCAGGTTGGGTTAAGATAATATCAACAAAGGAAAGCAAAACAGATGAGGGAGGGAATGGAATGAATAAGGTCATTGTCTCCATGAACAATATCAGCAAAAGTTTTCCAGGTGTAAAAGCCCTGGATCATGTGAAATTTGAGCTGCGTTCTGGAGAAGTTATGGCGCTGCTGGGAGAAAATGGTGCAGGTAAATCTACACTGATGAAGATCCTCAGCGGTGTATATACCAGGGATGAGGGCACAATGGAAATTTTCGGGAAATCCTACGAGAACCTGACACCAAAGCAGGCGCAGGCAGCCGGAGTCGCTATCATTCATCAGGAACTGAATATGTGCCGTCATCTGACGGTAACAGAGAACATGTTCCTTGGCAGGGAGATTAAGGGCGGTATTTCCTTGAACAACAGCAAGATGCAGAAGGAAGCAAAAAAGATCTTGGACGATCTTCACATTGATATCAGCCCGGATCAGGTGGTTGGAGATCTTCCGGTGTCTAAACAGCAGATGGTGGAGATTGCAAAAGCTCTTTCTATTAATGCTAGGATTCTGATCATGGACGAGCCTACGTCTTCTCTTACGGCCAAAGAGATCGATGATCTTTTCAGGATCATCCGAAAGCTGAGGGATGAAGGAAGAGGGATTGTTTACATTTCCCACAGACTGGAAGAACTGTCTCATATCGTGGACAGAGTTACCATTATGAGAGATGGCCAGTATATTACCAGCGGTAATTTCAAAGATATGACCATGGATGAGATCATCCGCAATATGGTTGGCCGCGAGATTAAGGAAAAATTCCCCAGGGTAGAATGCGAGAAAGGGAAAAAGATCTTTGAGGTAAAAAATCTGAATGCAGGAAAAATGGTGAGAAATATCAATTTCTCTCTGTATGAAGGTGAAATCGTAGGATTTGCCGGATTGATGGGCGCAGGCAGGACAGAGACCACCAGAGCCATATTCGGGGTAGATCCCAAGGATAGCGGAGAAATCTATGTGGACGGCAAACAGATCCAGATCAGCTGCCCTATGGATGCGATCCGTAATGGCGTGGTGCTGGCACCTGAAGACCGTAAAAAGGATGGCCTGTGCACAAAGCTGAGTATCAGACAGAATCTGGCTCTTCCAAATCTTGATTTGGTGTGCAGCAAAATGGGAGTAGTTAATTCCGCAAAAGAAGATGCGCTGTGTGAGAAAGCAGTGAAGGATCTGCGGATCAAAACACCAAATGTGGAAATTGATTCCGGCAATCTTTCGGGAGGAAACCAGCAGAAAGTAGTAGTTGGGAAATGGCTGGCAAGAGATTCAAGAGTTGTGATCTTTGACGAGCCCACCCGTGGAATTGATGTAGGAGCAAAGGTTGAGATCTACAATCTGATGAATGACCTGAAGAATCAGGGAATTGCAGTTATGTTTGTATCCTCGGAAATGCCTGAGGTTATGGGGATCGCAGACAGGATCATCGTTATGTGTGATGGAAGGATCACTGGAGAGGTTATGGCAAAAGAGGCCAGTCAGGATGAGATCCTGACAATGGCAACAGCATTTGAAAATAAAGGAATCCAGAGTAACTGACGATGGATGGGAGGAAAGAAAGATGAACAATAAACAACAAAGCCCCTTCAAGAAATTTGTGGGAATCAGGGGAATGGGGGCAGCACTCACAGCATTTGTGGGACTGATCATTATCTATATTGCGTTTGGTATCATTAATCCGGCAGTATTTTCTGGACAGAATATATTGAATCTGCTGCGTTCTATGTCAAAATACCTGCTGATCGGTATTGCACAGAGTTATGTACTGATCACAGGAAACATTGACCTGTCCATTGGATCTATGGTAGGCATGAGTGCTATGATCACAGCAACCTTGATGACCGGCGGAATGAACCCGGTACTTGCAATTGTGATTGCACTGGTTTCATGTCTGGCAGTTGGTGTGGTGAACGGATATCTGGTGGGAAAATTCAAGCTTCCTCCATTTATCGCAACCCTTGGCACCATGTTTGTTGCAAGAGGTATTGCTTACATGGTAAACGGCAACCGTAACACAGATGCCATTGCGACAGGAGTTGGAAAAGATACAGCAGATACATTCCAGAACTGCTTCTACTATGGAAAGACCTTGGGGATCTACAACACATTCTGGATCGCACTGATCATTTTCGTAGTATTCTTCTTTATCCTTTCCAAAACACGTACAGGTCGCCATATTTATGCTATCGGATCCAACGTGGATGCAGCAAAGCTTTCCGGCGTAAATGTAGTTTCTACCACAGTGAAAACATATCTGGTAAGTTCTGTGTGTTCCTGTGTTGTAGGCCTTATCCTTTGTGCACAGGCAGGAATGGGAAATATGGAAGCCGGCAACATGTATGAGATGTATGGTGTTGCTGCTGGTGTAATCGGGGGTGTTTCCCCACTTGGAGGTACTGGTATTCTTCTTGGAACCTTTGCAGGAGCTGCAGTATGGCAGACGCTGGAAAACGGACTGAATATGATCGGTGCACAGGTAGGCATCCAGAGGGTAGTGATCGGCGTGATCGTTGTAGCAGCTGTTCTTCTGGATGTAGTGGTAAGAAGCGGACAGTTCGGAAGACATAAGAAAAAATAAGCAAAATCAGAAAGAATTTCATAACAGGAACTAAACCGCAGATGAGAAGGCGGATAGTTATATAAAAAATATTACAGGAGGATTTTTACAATGAAAAGAAAACTTTTGGCAATGGTATGTGCAGTATCTATGATCACTTCTATGGGTGCAGTTGTTTATGCAGAAGATGAGGTAAAGGCAACTGGTGACGAAAAGATCGCGCTGATCACTATGGATTCAATTGACCAGCACTGGATCTCCTTAAATGAAGGCGCACAGGAAGAAGCAAAGGAATTGGGAGTAACAGTTGATTTCATGTCCCCAAATACCAAGGATGATGCACAGCAGATCGAGTGTGTAAACAATGCAGTTGCAGGTGGCTATGATGCGATCATGGTAGCCGCAAACGGACCGGATGCTATTTCTTCCGCACTTCAGGAAGCAAAAGATCAGGATGTTAAGATCATTTATGTGGATTCTCCTGCAAATGTAGATGCAGAAGCAACATTTTCAACTGATAATAAGGCTGCAGGAAAAACAGCCGGTGAAGAAATGAAGAAAGCGCTGGAAGCAGCTGGCGTAACTTCCGGAAAGATTGGTGTGATCAATGTAAATGCTGCAACAGATTCCTGCGTAAATCGTGAAGAAGGCTTCAGAGAAGCTTTTGACGGATCTGACTTTGAGATCATGGAAACACAGTATGGCGAAGGTGATGCTGCAAAATCTCAGAGTATTGCAGAAAACTATATTACACAGGGTGTTGTAGGTATCTTCGGATGCAACGAAGGCTCCACCACAGGTGCTGGAAATGCAATCAAGGCTTCCGGAAATACAGATATTATCGGCGTTGGTTTTGATAAATCTGATGCGATCCTGAATCTGATCGATGATGGCTACCTTCTTTGCACAATGGCACAGAATCCGGATGTTATGGGTTCCGAAGGCGTAAAAGCAGCTGTAAGAGCAATCGGCGGCGAGGATCTTGGTGGCGAAGTTACAGACACAGGCGTATCTGTACTTACAAAGGATTCTGATAAATAATAAGGAGAGAAATGATCCTGACCAATACCGGGGGTGCTGCCAGAGGGCAACATCCCCTTCTTGCCTGCTGAAAGAAAAGGTATTATTATAAGAATAATAGTAATAGTAACTGTAAGGTGCGGTACTGTTACCAATGATCAAAGATATAGTTTTAAAGGGGACGGGGAAGACTATGGAAATCTTAAAGGTTGTGATCGCTGACGATGAGGTAAGGATCTGTCAGCTGATCCAGGCACTGGTGGATTGGGATTCACTGGGGATGAAGGTTGTTGGGGTGGCTCACAACGGGGAAGAGGCTTGCGAGACGGTACAGAGCTGCCAGCCGGATATTCTGATCACAGATATCCGCATGCCTGGATGCAACGGTCTGGAACTGGTACAAAGGGTAAAGGATGCAGATCCAGATCTGGAAGTGGTGATCATCAGCGGATATGCACATTTTGAATATGCCCAGCAGGCCATCAGCTATGGAGTTGGATACTATCTTTTAAAGCCGGTGAATAAAGGCGAACTTAAAGAGACTTTACAGAAGCTTCAGAAGAGAATCCGTGAGCGTAAGGAATCCCGGCAGTCCCATCAGGAACTGGTGAACAGAAGCAGAAGGGATGATGACCACTTAAGAGCTAACCTGCTCCACCGCCTTTTGGATCAGCCAGAACAGGCTGTATCGGAGGAATCCCTTACAGGGATCTACCATTTACAAATCAGCCCTGGAGTTTTCCAGGCCTTTTGCGTGAAAGCAGATTACGGACGGGAAAATCGTGGAACCCATACGGATGTGCTGATGGAGAAGGTAGAGGAAGTACTGGAAAGGAATCTGAAAGCACCGGGACGGGAATTGGTGGTTCTTACCAGGGAAGACTATTGCTACGGGATTCTGAATTATCCTGAAAAAGAAAAGGAACAGATTCGCAGAAGTCTGAAAAGTAGTCTGACACAACTGGACATTCAGAAAAATATGTTCCGGAAGGTCAGCTTTTCCATTGCAGCAGGGACGGCTTATAAGGAGGCTTGCCGCCTGGGTGAATCTATGCAGGAGACAAGAAAGCTTATTCAGGAGCGGCTGGTAAGAGGCAATGGAAGGCTTTTGGAGCGTTTAGGACAGCCGTCAGATCTTCCGGAAAGCCAGCTCCTGAATGATTATCTCAGGAGGATCAGCCATGCCGTGGAGGTTTTCAGTATTCCTAATGGAACTGAGGCAGTAAGAGAGCTGCAGGAAGCTGTGAATCATCAGCCTGGGGTGCAAGGATGGCAGATCCTGGAGCTTGTATATGGGGCTGCGGATATTTTTACTGCCAGTATCCAGATCCAGAGCCGTACAGAAGTACTTGAGGGCTTTCGGAAACAGTGTGGACAGTGTGGAAAAGCAGAAGAGATTTTCGGCTGCCTTGTGGATTTTCAGGAAAAATACCTGAAGGAGCAGGCTGAAAGATATGAAAATGATACAATACGTCCTGTACGAAAAGCAAAGGAATATATACAGAATCATTACAGCGACCCCATCACCCTTGAGGAAGTAAGTGAGCAGGTAGGCCTGAGTTCGGCTTACTTTAGCGTTTTGTTTAAGAAAACGGAGGGAGAAGGCTTTGCAAAATATCTGATCAATATCCGGATGGAACAGGCAAAGCTTTTGCTGCGTGAAACCAATCTGCCGGTAACGGAGATCTGCCGTAAGGTAGGATATAATGATCTGAAGCACTTTACACATACCTTTGAAAAAGCGGCAGGGATAAAGCCATCTACATATAGAAAACTTTATGGATAAAGGCAGGGTGCGAATATGAAGCTTCGGGACAAACTGAAATATCTTTCAAATCGGGCACTGGCAGCCGGGATCATCATATCTGCCCTGCTGGCATTGTTTGCGTGTATTTTGATCTTACTGGCAAATAAAGAGCAGGCGCCTTGGTGGTGTGTCGGCCTTTTTACAGCTGTGGCAGTACTGTTTCCGGTAACCTGCTGGTTCTGGCTGGTACGGCCTTATTTTCGGTGCGAACAGATGATGAACCGATTTCTGGAGGGGTATCTCTTTTCTGAAAAAGATGATATGGAGCTTCTGAACCTGACACCTGCCACCAGACAGCAGATGCAGATGGTAGATCAGATCTTGCGTTCTCCACAGTACATGGATCTGAATAAAAGACAGGCTCAGTACCTGGCTCTTCAAAATCAGATCAATCCCCACTTTTTGTATAATACACTGGAAAGTATTCGTGGGGAAGCCATTATTGCAGGTCTTGACGGAGTTGCGGATATGACAGAGGCTCTTGCACGATTTTTTCGCTACACGATCACGAAGGTCGAAAATCTGGTATCTGTGGAAGAAGAACTGGATAACTGCGAGACTTATTTCGGGATTCAGAAATATCGTTTTGGGGACAGGCTGAAGCTGCATATCCAGTATGACGCAGAAGAATATGAGCGGATCATGAACTGCAGGATCCCCAAGCTTACCCTGCAGCCTATTCTGGAAAACAGTATCATCCACGGGATAGAATTGAAAATCGAAGGCGGTAATTTATATATTCGTTTTCAGTGCACTGGGGATCGTCTGATCATCCGTATCTCTGATGACGGGGTTGGTATGGATGAAATGACTCTTGCACGGCTGAATCAGAAGCTTGGAAAATCCACAAAAACCATTCATGATGAGGAAGAGAAACAAGGCGGAATCGCTTTGGTGAATGTAAATAACCGGATTCATCTGCTTTTTGGAGATGAATATGGAATGCATGTATATTCTGTAGCTGGTGAGGGAACAGATGTGGAGATCACTATTCCGATTTTGAATGATGACAGACAGATCAAAAACAGGAGTGTGTTTGCATGAGAAATGAAGTCCTCAGAATGGAAAGGGTCACTTATATTGAAGATGAGGTGGTAAAACTGAAGGATTTCAATCTGCAGATCTATCAGGGAGAGGTGATGGGACTTCTTCCTGTGACCAGCCATGGAAAATCTTCAGTCCTGAAGCTTCTGGCAAGAAATCTGCCGTTGTATGACGGATATGTATATTATAGGGGCGAAAAGGTAAATACCTGGAAGGACAGCCGCAGGACAGCTAACCGGCTTAGTATTATCCAGGAGAAAAGTTCCCTGGCAGACAACCTGAATATAGCAGATAATATTTTTGTGTTAAGACCTGGGTTCCGACAGTGGGTGATACATTCCCGGATCCTGAACCGGCAGCTGGAGCCTTTTTTTAAAGACATCGGACTGGATATACCAACCGATAAAGAAGTGGGGGAGCTGTCTGCATTTGAGAGGATTGTAGTGGAAATCCTGCGAGCCGTGATTATGGGGTATCGGCTGATCGTTTTGGATGAGGTGGGAGCACTGGTCAGTAACCATGAACTGGAAAAGCTTCATGCCATTATACATCATTATGTAGACAAGGGATTTTCCTTTCTGTATGTATGTTCTCATCTGGAGGAGATCGTCAGTATCTGTGACAGATGTGCCTTATTTTCCAATGGCCGGATCCTGAAGGTGATGGGACCGGAGGAAATGCAGCATGATCCGTCGGTGACCTATATGTCCGAATACAATGATATGGTGCGGTTTCACGCCAAGAAAAGGGAAGCGGATCATGAGGAAAAAGAAATTCTTTTTCAATGGGATGGGTATGGAGAAAGCCATGCAGACAGCTTTCATTTTCAGGTGAATAAAGGAGAATGCATTGCCGTACAGATCCTGGATGCAGGCGCTATGGAAGAGATGCGCCAGATTCTTACCAGGGATTTGCTTCCGGAAAAAGGACAGATCCGTCTTCATGGGAAAAAAAGCCGGATCTGTGGCAATCAGGGAATCGCAGTGGTACAGGAGCGTGCCACGAAAACCATGATCTTCCCGGAGTTGGATTATATGAATAATCTTTGCATCTGTCTGGCTGAGAAGGTGCCGTCAATCTGGCATGACCACCGATTAAGAAACAGCATTTTCAGGGAGTATGCATCGGTTTTGGGCGAAGAAGTTTTTTACATGCCTGTGGAAAATTTAAGCGAAAAACAGAAGTATCAGCTGGTATACACAAGAATACTTTTACAAAAGCCGGAGATTCTTTTTTGCATACAGCCCTTTATGGGGGCAGATCTGGTGCACCGTATGTATATCTGGAGTATGCTGGAGAAATTCCTGGACAAAGGGATCTCTGTTGTAATCTTGTCTTTGAATCTGTCCGATTCTCTGGCAATGGCAGACCGGCTGTTGATTCTGGATAAAGGCGGCAGAGGCGGAGAACTTCAGAGAGAAGAGTTTTCCGGAATTATGCCTCCGCTTCCCTGGTCACATTCTTATCCTGCGATAAGAAAGCAGCCGGAGGGGAACAGGTGACTGAGCAGCTGCATGATCTAGCAGATCGTATTTACGAAGTACTTTGAAATTGATAATTTTGATATAAGGAGTTAAATATGGAAAACAGAAAATATATGCTTGGGACAGAGGAAAACAAACAGTTTCTGAAAGAAATGCGGGAAGGGCTGTTGCGGTTTGGACATCAGTTCCCTTCACCGGGAGGAAGCTCATATTACCTGGGGGATGATGGAACGCCCTGGAAGGACAGAAATCGTGAAACCTGGATCACCGCACGTATGGCTCATGTATACAGCATTGGAAGCATGCTGGGACATGAAGGAAGTGAAGCTCTTGCAGATGCGGCTTTAAAGGGTCTTAAGGGAGAACTTCATGACGATGTAAATGGCGGTTGGTATGCAGGACTTACAAGCTGTGGTGAAATTGTTCCGTCTAAGCAGTGCTATGCGCATGCATTTGTGATTCTGGCAGCTACATCCGGGATCCTGGCGGGAAGAAATGGCGCACAGGAACTGTTGGAAGACGCACTGGATGTATATGATCACCGTTTCTGGAATGAGGAACAAGGTCTTTCCTGCGATACCTGGAATACAGAGTTTACGCAGCTGGATCCTTACAGAGGCATAAATGCAAATATGCATACAGTGGAAGCTTTTCTGGCAGTCGCAGATGCAGTGGGCGATGGAAAATACCGTACACGGGCAGGCCGTATTATTGACCATGTAGTTGGCTGGGCAAAAAATAACAGTTGGCGGATCCCGGAGCATTTTACCAGTGACTGGCAACCGGATCTGGAATGCAATAAAGAACGACCGGATGATCAGTTTAAGCCCTATGGTGCCACCCCAGGGCATGGGATCGAATGGGCAAGGCTGATTACCCAGTGGGCACTTTCTACATATAAAGAGGACAAGACAGGAGCAGAGCCGTATATCCTGGCAGCAGAGAAACTGTACAATCAGGCAGTGACAGATGGATGGGCAGCCGATGGTGCACCGGGGATCGTATATACTACAGACTGGGAAGGACATCCGGTGGTACATGACAGGATGCACTGGACTCTGGCAGAAGCACTGAATACTTCCGCAGTTCTTTATCATGTAACCGGAAAAGAAAAATATGCTGCAGACTATCAGGCATTTATGAGATATCTGGATGAGAAAGTGTTGGATCATGTGAATGGTTCCTGGTTCCATCAGCTTGACAGGGAAAATCATTTGCTGGAAACTGTATGGCCCGGAAAATCCGATATTTACCATGCTTTGCAGGCAACTCTGATTCCTATCCATACTCCTTCTTTGTCTATTGCGGCAACTGTGAAAGCAGAAACAAAATAGAAATTTGGATATCATTCCCTCACCCTTGTGCAGACATAGGTGGGGGAATTTTGTTTTGAACCTGGTATCATAAAATTATCTGTACTTTTGAAAATGGTATAGTATAATAAGGCTGAATCAATTATTTTGGGAAGTTTAGCTGGAAAAGCGAAAAAGTATTTCTTCCCGATGACGAAAGGAGAAAATATGAAGGTAGGATTTGGATGCGACCATGTTGCCATCGAACTGAAAAACATTCTGAAGGAGCACTTGGAGGAAAAAGGGTATGAATGCGTGGATTACGGTGCATACGATCCAAATGTAAAGGTGAATTATCCAGAACCTGGTCTGAAAGTGGCAGAAGCAATTATGCGTGGAGAAGTAGAGAAAGGTGTATTGATCTGTGGTACAGGTATTGGTATTTCCCTGGCTGCTAACAAGGTTCCCGGGATCCGTGCAGCTGTGTGCAGCGAACCATATTCCGCAAAGCTTACAGTAGAGCACAATAATGCCAATATTATTGCTATGGGTGCACGTGTAGTAGGACCGGAGCTGGCCAAAATGATCGTTGATGAGTTCTTTGGCGCCAAGTTTGAGGGAGGACGTCATGCAGTGCGTGTGCAGATGATCTCTGATATTGAAGAAAAATACGGAGCAAAATGGCACGAATAATTAAGGCAAGACATATATTTGACTGGACAGGGAAACTGAAAATGCGTTATACTTATAGAGTAATCAATATACAGATGCCCCAGACAGGGCGTATACGCAAAGCATAAGGAGGATATTCATGAAAAAAGCATTAAGTATTCTGTTAAGTGCTGCAACAGCTGTGACAATGCTTACCGGTTTTGGTACTTCCGTTTTTGCAGAGGATTCCAGCGCTGCTCTGAAGATTGCCATTGTCAGCTCTCCATCAGGTGTAGATGATGGATCTTTCAACCAGAACAACTACGAAGGTATTTTGGACTTTATTGATGCGAACCCGGATTCTACGGTAACACCTGTCAAAGAAGAAACAGGTGATACTGCAGCAGCTGTACAGGCAGTGGCAGATATCGTAGCAGATTATGATGTGATCGTATGCTGCGGATTCCAGTTTGCAGGGATCGGCACCATCGCAGAAGAGAATCCTGAGGTGGATTTTGTTCTTGTTGATTCTTATCCTACCAATGAGGATGGAGAAGAGACTGCTTACGACAATGTATATGCAATGCAGTTCAAGGAGCAGGAGAGCGGTTTCTGTGCAGGTATTGCAGCAGCCCTGGAGACAAAGACAGGTAAGGTTGCAGTTGTAAATGGTATCGCTTATCCTTCCAACGTTAACTATCAGTACGGATTTATGTCCGGTGTGAACTATGCTGTGAAGAATTATGATGCCAAAGCTGAGATCGTTGAGCTTCCTTCCTACGCAGGTACAGATGTAACAGGCGCAAACGTAGGCGGTAACTATATCGGTACCTTCTCTGATGAGGCAACTGGTAAGGTTGTTGGAAAAGCCCTGATCGATGAGGGTGTAGATATTATGTTTGTTGCAGCTGGTGCATCCGGCAACGGTGTGTTCACAGCAGCAAAAGAGGCAGAGGGTGTTTTTGTGATCGGCTGTGACGTTGACCAGTACAATGATGGTGTGAACGGAGATTCCAATATTATGCTTACTTCTGCACTGAAGATCATGGACAAGAACGTAGAGCTTCAGCTGAACAACGTAAAAGATGGCAGCTTCAAGGGTGAGAATGCCCTTCTTGGCGCAGATACAGATTCTACAGGATATGTAAGCGATCCAGAGAGATGCCAGCTTTCCGAGGATACAATTTCCAAGATCGATGAAGCTTTTGCAAAAGTAAAGAGTGGAGAGATCGTACCGGCAGCTAACTTTAACGAGATGACTCCGGACAACTTTACCGGATTATAAGATCTAAAGGAAGACAGAGAGACTGCATGCCGGCCTTTCTGAGTTTTCCATGAAATAAGAGGGGTGTTGTATTATACAACGCCCCTTTTTCAGAAGGAGGAAGAAGCATGGCAGATTACATTGTGGAAATGCGGCATATTACCAAGCGTTTTCCAGGGATCGTTGCCAATAAGGATGTGACCATTCAGATCAAAAAAGGAGAGATCTATGCGATCCTTGGTGAGAATGGTGCAGGGAAGTCTACGTTGATGAGCATGCTTTTCGGCATGTATGAACCAGATGAAGGGGAGATCTATATCCGGGGAAAGAAAGAGATCATCAGTTCCCCAAGATATGCTACCCAGCTGAATATCGGGATGGTGCATCAGCATTTCAAACTGGTTTCCAATTATACTATTGCTGAGAATATTATCATGGGGATTGAACCGGTAAAGAAAGCACTGGGGATTTTTCCATATGTTGACATTAAAGGGGCAAATGAGAAGATTGCCCGCCTTTCCAGACAGTACGGACTTGAAGTAGATCCAAAGAAAGTGATCTCGGATATTAATGTGTCTGTTCAGCAAAGGGTGGAGATCCTGAAAATGCTGTACCGTGAAGCTGAAATCCTGATTTTCGATGAGCCTACCGCATTGCTTACCCCACAGGAGATTGAGTTTCTTCTGAAGATCATCAAGGGTCTTCGGGATGGAGGAAAGACGATCATCCTGATCACACATAAGCTGGAGGAAATTAAAAAAGTAGCTGACAGATGTGCCATTCTCCGCAGAGGTGAGTTGATCGATGTTCTGGATGTGCAGTTTACCAGTACAAAAGAGATGGCCAGCAAAATGGTTGGGCGTGAGGTGTCCTTTACCCTGGACAAAACTCCTGCAAAGTTCCGTGATGTTGTCCTTGATGTTAAGAATCTTACAGTCACAAATGAGGATAAATTCCAGGTAGTAAAGAATGTGTCATTCTCTGTTCATGGAGGGGAGATTTTTGCCATTGCAGGAGTATCCGGCAACGGACAGGTTGAGATCGCAGATGCCATTGCTGGGCTGATGAAAGCTCACAGCGGGCAGATCCTGCTGAATGGAAAGGATATTACAGAATATTCCATCCGGAAGCGTACTCTTGAGGGGATTGCCTATATTCCGGAAGATCGGCAGACCTATGGACTGATTCTGGATTTTACCCTGGAAGACAATCTGGCATTGAAGAATTATTTCAAGGAGCCTTTTTCCAAAAAGGGCATCCTGAATAAAAAAGAATTTGAGACTTACGGGGAAAAGCTGATACAGGAATATGATGTGCGAAGCGGACAGGGGAACCGTACACAGGTACGTTCCATGAGCGGCGGTAATCAGCAGAAAGCCATTATTGCCCGTGAGATCCAGCAGGATACCCCGCTTCTGATCTTTGTGCAGCCTACCAGAGGTCTGGATATCGGAGCGATTGAGAATATCCACAAGCAGATCCTGGCAGAGCGTGACAAGGGCAAGGCTATTCTTCTGATCTCCCTGGAGCTGGATGAGATCATGAATCTGGCAGATACCATCGGGGTTATCTACAACGGACAGATCCAGAAGATCGCAGATGCCAGCACCCTGACCACCAAAGAGGTTGGACAGTTTATGATGGGTGTAAAGAATGAGAATGACAAAGATGGCAGGGAGGTGAAGGACTGATGCAGGAAAAGAAGAAAAAGGGAAATCTATTGGTAAGATTTCTGGGAAATGAAAAATATCAGTTTCTTACGATTCCGTTATTTGCCATATTGATCAGTCTTCTGGTAGGGGCAGTGGTACTGCTTTTGCTTGGAAAGAATCCTCTTGATGCATATGTGAATCTTCTTCAGGGCTCCGGGATCCTGCCTAAGGCCAAATATGCAGGCGGGAAGAGTATGCTTACAGACTTGTTCAGCTTTATGGACTGCTGGACTCCTATGATCTTTGCATCATTGTCTGTGGCAGTTGCCTTGAAGACCGGGCTTTTTAATATTGGTGTATCCGGACAGATGCTGGCAGCAGGTTTTATCACTACGATCACGGTTGGATACAGCACATTAAGCGCACCGATCGCCAAGCCGCTGGTGATCCTTGTGGCAGCTGCTGTGGGTGCATTGGTAGGAGGCCTGATTGGTTTTCTCAAATATAGATTTAACATTAATGAAGTTGTTTCCTCTATTATGCTGAATTATATTATTGAGTACGTGGTAGGTTTCTTTATTAACACAAGATACGTAAATCCTATTTCCCGTCAGTCCCAGACCGTGAGCAGTGAAGCCAGGCTTACCCTTTCTGGTACAAAGATCGGAGATCTGAAATTTGACATTCCATTGGGAATTATTCTGGCGGTGATCGTTGTTGTCATTGTGAAATATATTTTTGACAGAACGGTTCTTGGTTATGAATTAAAGGCAGTTGGATCCAATCAGAAGGCTTCCAGATATGCAGGTATTCCGGTTGGCAAGAATATGATCCTTGCCATGATGATTTCCGGACTTCTGGCAGGCCTTGCAGGAGCGTCTTATTACCTTGGCTATTATGCGTCCATACAGCCCAAGGTATTGTCAAGCACAGGCTTTGATGCCATTGCTGTGGCGATCCTGGGACATTCCAATCCAGTTGGAATCCTGGGTTCTTCCTTCCTGATCAACATTATCAGCAAAGGAAGTACCTATATGAGTTCCTCTCTTGGGGTAGATGCGGAGATCGCATCTGTTATCACAGGACTGATCCTGCTTTTTGCAGCTTGTGATATGTATATCCGGTACAGAGTGGATAAAGCCAAAGAGAACCTTGACAAGAAGAACGAAAGGAGGGAATCTCATGAATAATGTAATTATAGATGGCCTTTCTTTTGCACTTCCCCTTTTTATTATGGCAATCGGCGGTATTTACAGTGAGAGAAGCGGTGTGACCAACCTGGCACTGGAGGGGCTGCAAGGCTTTGGGGCTTTTACAGGTGCGCTGGTGGCATATATGCTGATGCAGTTTACCAGTGTGGATTCTTCTGCTGTTTATTATGTGGCACTTTTGTTTGCCATGATCGGCGGTATGATTTTTTCTTTGCTTCATGCCTTGCTTTGTGTACGTTTCAAGGCGAACCAGGTGATCAGCGGTGTTGTGATCAACATTCTGGCCATGGCACTTACTGCATTCCTTACAAAGGTGATTAACCGATCTGTATTTGGGACACCTTCGGACAAATTTGATCTGGGTGTTTCTGCCAGATGGACAGTTCCGGGGCTTTCAAAGATTCCGGTTCTGGGAGCGGTTTTTACCAATATTTATCCCTTTGAGGTTGTGATCCTTGTGCTTGCCTTTGTGGCATGGTACCTGCTGTATAAGACCCGGTTTGGCCTGCATGTACGTGCCTGTGGGGATAACCCTCATGCTGTGGATGCGGCTGGTATTGATGTGGCAAAAGTGCGGGTAAAAGCAGTTATGATGTCCGGGGCATTGTCCGGGCTGGCGGGTATTTCCTTTGCTTATTCCATTTCTGCTAAATTTTCTTCCAGCATTTATGTAGGATATGGATATCTGGCCATTGCAGGGCTGATCTTCGGTAACTGGAAGATCCTTCCCACTTTGGGAGCCTGCCTTTTGTTTGGCTTTGCCAAGTCTGGGGGATATCAGATCGTGCAGAACCTGGGGCTGCCCAGCAGTTATTCAGATTTGATCATGATCCTTCCTTATGTAGCAACCTTGCTGCTGCTTATGTTGTTTTCCAAGCATAATCAGGCTCCGCGGGCACTTGGAGAGATCTACGATAAAGGTAAACGCTAAGTTTCCTTGCTTTACAAAACAGAATGGGGCTGTCGCACTAACGTGCGGCAGCTCATTTTATATATCCAACACAAAACGCCGAGCTTCGAAAAGCCCGGCGTT
>NZ_JBFKZO010000016.1:0-87235 GCF_040929965.1 Blautia sp. 1033sp1_1033st1_G9_1033SCRN_220408
ACAACCGATTTCGCCCCCATTTGGGCATAAAGCAAGGCTGCCGCCCAGCAAAAAATATTTGCTAGTGCGACAGTCCCGTTTTTTTTATGGAAAGAAACAGGATCGTAAGACATTTTATCTGCATCTGCATGATCATGATCGTATTATTATCAGGGATGTGTATTCAGAAACATGAGACAGATTCCGCACTTTCTTATGCGAATTTTCAGATCAGACGGCTGCATGAGAAGAGTCCTCGATCCATGGCTGGCAATCCTCCGTCCAGCACAATTGTTTCTCCGGTAAAGACAGCACCAGAAGAGTATTATACTGAAGAAGGTGCTCCTGTACGTTTGATGAACATGATGCGTATAGGGTCAGCAGTACGTCAGGGTGTGCGTTACAGCATTCGTCTGATAGCAGCGGCGCTTCTGGCAGTATTAGCAGCCGTGTATATTAGTTATTGCTCCAAAGCTCGCAGGATGGAACGCAGTTACTGCACAGACAGGCGCAGCGTGATCATCCAATACATACAGCATCAGGATGGGAGCAAAGGCTGATTCCCCGAAAACATGCCATCAACTGGTACATCACCTATTTCATAGTAAAAACGGAGGAATACGTCCATGGTAGATGTTTTTGTAGGGATCATGATCGTGGCGGCAATCGGCGTAGGAGGCTGGCTGGCCTGGTACGAGAGCCGCAGCACTAAGAAATAAATATCCCGGATTTAATTATGCATAAAAGGATAAAATCATAAAATAAAAAGTTATAAGTTTTGTCTCAAATAAAAAGTCTCAAATATAGTTTTAATTTTTTAAAAGGACGAGTGTCATGCAGGTAAGTTGGCGACCTGCATGGCACTTTTGCTATATCAGCTGAAAGATGGACGAGGTTTCCGCCCGGTGAAATAAAGTGAAGAAAATTCAATTATGTCATTTGTAATTTCAATTTAGTCAAATGACTAAATTAAAATAGTTGACGACGAAATTGAAAATGTGGTAACTTGACAATGGAATAGATGTTTGACATAGTTGCGGTTAGATGATATTCTGATTATAGAAAGGGTGCTACCGATTGACGGTTAGCCCTAAGCTTAAAAGTGATCAAAAATGACCGCCAAGTTTTCTCAGGACAGGGCGGTTATTTTTGTGGCTTGGAATCATACTGCCAATGCAGCATAAGTGGCTTTATACGAGAGGAGAATCAAGATGGATCAGGGATTTCAGAAGCTGGAACGTAGCTTAATCGATGTGATCAAGGAAGAGCAGGCAAAGCTGGGTTACCAGAAAGAAAAAATACAGCTGTATTACCCGCTGTCTTCATTGAATCATTTTTTCAGTACACAGGACAGCGAAGAGGAGATGGCAGATCGGTTGAAAGAAATGCCGGAGTCCATAAAGGGGAAGTTAGGTGAGGTGACGGTGTCTCATAAAAATGACAGATTCTGTTTCCATATACCGGAGGAAGGAAGCGTGTATGTACATGAGCACACCCAGCCGGATGAATTTATTAAGGCACTGATCCAGCTGATTCCGGATCATGACTGTACTATTGAACGGATTCGGGAACTTTTTGATAAATACTGGGCGAAGGTAGAGTTCACAAAGATGGATAGTGATGAATTTGATTATCTGATCCGTTTTCTGGATAAAGAGGATGACCCATATTATTACTGTTTTAAGGATGAAGGCTGCCATTTTATTTATCACAGATTCCTTCCGGAAGACTATCAGGAATTTGGGTTTTGATCATGGAAAAAGCAGGAATTGTGTGCTGCTCGAATGGTTTGCAAAAGAGCAGCCAGAAAGATCTTCAAGCACTGGAGTTGGTACTGAAAGGTATGGGTTTGGAACCGGTATATTCCCCATATCTTTATGCACAGGAGCATGTGTGGAGCGGGACTGCCAGGCAACGGGCAGATGCACTTATGGAATTTTACAGGGATGAAGAAATCCGTCAGATTTTTGATGTTTCAGGCGGAGATCTGGCCAATGGAATCCTTCCGTATCTGGATTATGCACAGATTCAGGAAAGCGATAAGTGTTTCTGGGGATACAGTGATCTTACCACGGTACTGAATGCAATCTATACAAAGACAGGCAGATCCTCAGTTCTTTATCAGGTGAGGAATCTGGTTTATGATCAGGGGGAACGCCAGCAGAAGGAACTGCAGGCAGCTTTATGTGGACAGGAAGATACACTCTTTCAGTTTCCCTATGAATTTCTGCAGGGGGAGACCATGGAAGGCATAGTCGCAGGCGGCAATATTCGATGCTTTCTGAAACTGGCAGGAACACCTTATTTTCCGGATCTGGAAGGCAAGATCCTGCTTCTGGAAGCATTGGGCGGACAGGAAGGACAGATGCTTACCTATCTAAGTCAGCTGCAGCAGCTGGGGGCTTTTGAAAAAGTCAGAGGGATCCTGCTTGGCACGTTTACACGTATGGAAAGCCAGGGACAGCTGATGTATCCTCTTTTGAAACCTTTTATTTCGGAGTTATTGCCGGTAGCAAGAACATGGATGATCGGTCATGGCACGGATGCGAAAGCAATACGTGTGGGGGAAGTATACAGACTAAAAAAACAATAAGCTCAAAGGCATCGAGCAGAAATACGATAAATGGGATAAATGCAGAAAGACAGACTTGTGAATAGTTTGTATCAGAAAAGTGCTGCACAGGAGAATGACAGGATGATAAAGGTAGATCTGATCACGGGTTTTCTTGGCTCCGGGAAAACCACATTTATGAAAAAATATGCGGAGTATCTGATTGAAAAAGGCATGAATATTGGAATACTGGAGAATGACCACGGAGCAGTGAATGTGGATATGATGCTTCTGCACGATCTGGAAGGGGAGCACTGCGAATTGGAAATGATCGCAGGTGGCTGTGATCGGGAAACTCACAGAAGACGATTCAAAACAAAGCTGATTGCAATGGGGATGTGCGGTTATGACCGGGTACTGATCGAGCCCTCCGGGATCTTTGACGTGGATGAATTTTTTGACGCATTGTATGAGGAACCGTTGGATAAATGGTATGAGATCGGCAACGTGATCACGATTGTTGATGCTGGGCTTCCGGAAAAACTGGATGGCCAGGGAGAATATCTGCTGGCATCGGAAGCAGCTGAGGCAGGATGTGTGGTCTTAAGTAAATGCCAGAAATATTCAGAAGAACAGGCAGATGCGGCGATCAATCACCTGAACCGGGCGCTGGAACAGGTAAAATGTAGCCGCAGATTCCAGGATGAAGTGCTGTGCAAAGACTGGGATACTTTGACGGACAGGGATTTTGATATGCTTCTTGGTTGCGGTTACCGGACAGAAGCCTATGAAAAGCAGTATTTTGATGAAAAACAGGGATTTGACACTCTTTATTTTATGAATATGGAGATTCCGGGAGAAAGACTTGCCGGGGCAGCAGAGAAAATATTAAATGATTCTGGCTGTGGTCAGGTTTCCAGGATCAAAGGCTTTGTAAAAGAAGGGGACGGGTGGCTGGAAGTAAATGCCACTCATGGAGAGATCACAGTGCAGCCGGTTTCAGCTGGCCAGGCAGTGATCATTGTGATCGGGGAAGGGATGAACCGGGAACAGATCCAGTTATATTGGGAACAAGAATAAAGAAGAGGATGTGGGAATTTTGTATTAACCCACATCCCCTTTTTTTACGTTGTCTGAAATGAAAAAAATGAAAAGATTTCAGAAACGGATAAGAAAATATAGTGATAAATGTCAAAAATATATAATGAAAAGGTGCAAAATATAGAAAAAACACACGTATAGCACAAAAATGTTGACCGTATTTCTGAAAAATGATATGTTTTAGATGAAAAATGAAATAAACACTGAAAAAATGAAAAACATATGAAATTATAAAGGAGGTAATGAGATGGTAAAAATCGGAATTATAGGCTGTGGAAAGATTGCACAGGTTCGTCATATTCCGGAATATCTGGATAATCCGAATGCAAAACTGACCGGCCTTTATGATCTGAATCAGCAGCGGGCAAAGGATCTTGCTGAAAAATACGGCTGCAGGTCTTATGAAAGCATTGAGGATATGCTGGCTGATCCGGAAATTGATGCAGTCAGTGTATGTGCAGCAAATCATGTTCATGCCGAAATTACGATTGCAGCATTAAAAGCAGGAAAACATGTACTTTGTGAAAAACCGATGGCAACAAAATTAAAAGACTGTCAAATGATGGTGGATACAGCAGAGCAGATGGGCAAAAAACTTATGATCGGTCAGAATCAGAGATTTGCAAAGGCTCATGCAGAAGCACGAAAACTCATCCAGCGTGGAGATATCGGAAACGTTCTTACTTTCAGAACAACCTATGGACATGGCGGCCCGGAAACATGGAGTATAGATGCCGGCCCACAGAACTGGTTCTTTGATAAGAAGAGAGCTGTAATGGGAGCAATGGCCGACCTTGGAGTCCATAAGACAGATCTGATCCAGTATCTGCTTAATGATACAGTAGAAGAAACAACTGCAAAAGTGATGACACTGGATAAGAAAGACAGTAATGGAAACCTGATCGGTGTAGATGATAATGCCATCTGTATTTACAAAATGAAAAGCGGAATCATCGGAACGATGACAGCCAGCTGGACGTATTATGGAGAGGAAGACAATTCCACGATTATCTATGGAACAGAAGGAATGCTTAAGATTTATCATGATCCCAAATACTGTATCGAACTGATCCGTAAAGACGGCGGAAAAGTGTTCTATGATATCGACCAGATCCAGACAAATGATAATCAGACAAAATCAGGAATCATTGATTCATTTGTAGAATCTGTGGAAAATGACACAGAACCTGCTGTTCCGGGAAAAAGTGTACTCAGTGCAATGAAAGTAATTTTCGGAAATCTGAAATCAAGCGAACTTGGAAGAAGCGTTCGCGTAGATGAGGAGGAATTAGAGTGAAGATAGGGTTAGTCAGTGCAATTCTGGAAGATTATGATTTCAAAAAAATGATCGATACAGTTTCAGAGATTGGCTATGAATGTGTGGAAGTTGCCTGCTGGCCAAAAGCCAAAGCAGAGCGCAGATATGCAGGAGTCAGCCACATTGATGTGGCAAATCTGGGAGATAAAGAAGCAGAAGAAATCCTTTCTTATTGCAAAGAGAAAAATGTAGAGATTTCTTCTCTGGCATTTTATCCGAATACCATGGATGGTAATCTTGAAAAAAGAGCTGCCAACATAGAACACTTATATAAAGTGATTGATGCAAGCAAAAAACTTGGAATTAACCTTGTTACAACCTTTATTGGAAGAGACCAGACAAAGACAGTAGAAGAAAATCTGGAACTGGTAAAAGAAATCTGGATTCCAATCGTGCGTTACGCAGAAGAAAAGAAAGTACGTATTGCGATTGAAAACTGTCCCATGCTCTTTGACGGAGATCAGTGGCCAGGTGGACAGAACCTGATGACCACACCGGTAATCTGGAGAAAAGTTTTTGATATTCTTGACAGTGATTATATCGGAATCAATTATGATCCATCTCATTTTGTATGGCAGATGATTGATTACATTCAGCCGCTTTATGAGTTTAAGGATAAAATTTTCCATGTACATTACAAAGACATAAAACTTTTTAAAGAGAAACTGAAAGAGTGTGGAACAATGGCATATCCGCTTCAATATATGAAGCCGAAGCTTCCGGGACTGGGAGATGTGGATTGGGGTAAATATGTATCCGCATTGACAGACATTGGATTTGAAGGATATACCTGCATTGAAATCGAAGATAAATCTTTTGAAGGTTCTGAAGAACGAGTTCTGGACAGCCTGAAACTTTCTCTGAGATATATGAGACAGTTTGTGATCTGAAAAGACGATCTGATTTATTAAAATGTTAAAAGCTGAAATAATGCGGGGGAAAACCGCTTATTAAAAACAAACATATTCCAAAAGGAGGAAATGAATTATGAAGAAAACAGTAGTTTGCACGCTTATCGCAGCTATGACAATGGGCAGTATAGTTACTCCTGTATTTGCGGACGGAGAAGGAGATGCTACACACGTTTATGTACTGACAGCTCCGGAAGATCATGGCTGGACTGGTTCCGTAGCAACATTCGCAAAAGAAAAAATCGAAGAAGTAAATGATGCCGGAACTTACAGTGCAGAACTGATCACATCTGCAGATGCGGCAGAACAGATCGTCAACATTGAAGATATCATCGCAGCTGGTGAAGACAATATCGCCGTTGTTATTCAGCCAATCGATGACACTGTTCAGTCTGCAATCCAGCAGCTGGTTGACGCTGAGATCCCATATGTAGCATTTGACCGTATCATCGATGGTGTAGCTGACAGTGCAGTATCCAATGTAAAAGGTGACAACGAAGGTATCGGTGCAGCATGTGCAGCTTACTATACAGAGCAGGGACTGAAACCTGGTGATGCAGTTTATGTATACGAAGGAGATACTTCTTCTGTAACAACTCTCCGTGACAGTGGATTTACAAAATACCTTACAGGAGAACTGGAATATGATGGAAAAACAATCGCAGACGATGCAAAATGGTCAGAAGATGATCTTAAATCCATCACATATTCAGGCGCTATGAACTGGAGCCGTTCTGATACAAAAACCTCTTTTGAATCTCTGCTGGGTGATGCATCAAATGCAGACATCAAATGGTTCTATGCAGAAGATGATGAACTTGCAATGGGTATCCTTGAAGCTCTTCAGGGTGGTGGAATTGACGATGCAACAAAAGAAAAATTCCTTGGAAATACACCATATCTGACAGGCTGCGGCGGACTGGATGAACTTTATGCAGTACTTCGTGGAGAATCCTTCACAGATATCGCAGATCAGTTTGGCGGTATTGTATCTGTAACTTACAGCCCGGCAATGATCCAGACAGCAATCCAGGATATGGTTGATTATCTGGATGGAAAAGATGTAGAGCAGGATCACGTAATTGCCTGTGAAATCGTAAATAAGGACAACGTAAAAGATTATCCTTCTTTCTAAATCAAATATTTTCATGATATAATCTTTTTAAATAAGACAGAAATGACGAAGGGAACTGCAAAGTTCCCTTCTGTCAGATAATTAAGTGAATGTGTATCAGAGCAGTGTATCAGAAAGCCCGACAGATCGGGCGAGGAGGCGAGAATTATGAGTTTGCTGCAGATGAGTAACATCTGTAAGTCCTTCAGTGGGGTTCCGGTACTGAAAAATGTACAGCTTACAGTAGAAAAAGGGGAAGTGCATGCACTTCTTGGCGAAAATGGTGCGGGAAAGTCAACGCTTATGAACGTTTTGACGGGTGTATTTCCTCGCGATAAAGGTGAAATCGAATTTGATGGAAATAAATTAAAAAATATTACGATCAAGCAGTCTGAGAATATGGGAATTGCTTTTGTACATCAGGAATTAAATTTGTTTAACGATTTAAAAGTTTATGAAAATATATTCCTTCAGAAAGAATACACAAATAAACTGGGCCGCCTGGATAAGAAAAAAATGATTCAGGAGGCAGAGAGACTGTTTCAGGAACTGGGAGTGGATATTGATCCTACACAGCAGGTTTCTAAATTAAAAACAAGCCAGAAACAGCTGCTTGAAATATCAAAAGCTCTGTTTTTTAAAGCAAAACTTCTGATTTTGGATGAGCCTACAACATCATTAAATAATGATGAGGTGGCACATCTGTTTGACATTGTCAATAATTTGAAGAAAAAGGGAACTTCCTTTATCTTTATTTCACATAAAATGCCGGAGATTTTCCGCCTGTCAGACCGATATACCGTATTCCGAAACGGAGAATTTGTAGGCACCGGAAATATAAAAGATACCACACCAGAAGCTGTGACACGTATGATGGTTGGTGAGAAATACTCAGATCAGGATGTTTATGAAAAAAGACCCCTTGGAGACATGATCCTGGAGCTGAAGAATTTCAGTGGAGAAGGTTTTCGCAATATCAATCTGGCAGTGAAAAAAGGCAGCATCGTTGGACTGACTGGTCTTCAGGGTGCCGGAAGCAGTGAACTGATGCAGTGTATGTTCGGTGTAACAAGAGCATACAGCGGCCAGATGCGTGCGATGGGCAAAGTTATGAGGGATCATTCTATTCATACGGCCATGACTGATGGAATTGCGATGCTGGCATCAAACAGGAAGGAAAATTCTGTGATTCCGGATATGAGTATCCTGGAAAATATGTATCTGTCAGAGCATACCCTTTCCGCATGGAAACCAGCCATCTCAAAAAAGAAAGAAGTCGAAAGATACAAGAAATATAAGGAGATGTTGAACATTAAGGCAAATTCCTGGGAAGATCCGATCACCTCCCTGAGTGGTGGAAATCAGCAGAAAGTATTTCTTGCGCGCTGGCTGAATACAGATGCAGAAATTCTTCTTCTAGACAACCCTACACAGGGAATTGACGTAGGAGCAAAAGCAGAAATCTACAAATTGATCCTGGAACTTGCTAAACAGGGAAAAACAATTCTGATCAATACACTGGAAATACCAGAGATCCAGAAAGTTGCCGATTACTGTGCAGTGTTTTATAACGGCGAGATCATTAAGATCCTGGAACATCAGGAAATTGATGAGATGACCGTTATGATGTATTCAACAAATGCGGCACAGACAGAGGAGGGAAAATAAAATGAGTAAAAAGAATACAACAGTTCCTGGACGTATTGTAGGATTTCTGGGAGAAAATAGTTATATCATTGTTTTTGTGGCAATTTTTATCGTATATGCACTGACAACAAACGGACTGACCTGGAGCGGTATGATGAATGTATTTCGTCATTCCGCAGTAATCGGTATCATTGGACTGGGCATGGGACTGATCTGTATCACTGGTGAGATTGATCTTTCCGTAGGTTCTATGCTGGCTCTTGATGGTGGATTTTCTGTTATAATCTTTAACATAACAAACAGCATTATCCTCACATTTTTATTTGCGGTTCTGTTTGGTGCCTTCTGCGGTTTGATCAATGGCGTGATGGTAGGATGGATTCAGATGCCCGCATTTATCGTTACACTTGCAACAATGCTGATTTATCGTTCTTTTGCACAGTATTTCTGCCAGCATGTGGACAAAGCTTTGATCGGTGGAGGAAGTTCCGTTTACAAAATGGCAAACAGCCAGTCTTCTTATCAGACTCTTTACAATTTCGGTAACGGAAAAGTATCTACGATTCCAATCGTTGGACTGATACTTATTATCATGACCCTTGTTTTTGTATATATTACAACAAGTACAAAATACGGTAAAAAAGTATATGCAGTAGGAAGTAATATGAAAGGTGCGCAGATGGCGGGAATCAATACCGCTGCTGTGAAAATTTCCGTATTTGTGATCGCAGGTGCACTTGTTGGAATTGGTGCTTTTCTCTGGATTGCGATGAATGCTTCTGCTGACCCGGCAACAACAGGAAACAGCTATGAAATGTATGCGATCGCAGCAGCAGTACTTGGTGGGATCAGCATGTCCGGTGGTAAAGGAAAATGCCTTGGAATTCTGTTCGGTGCAATGTCCTATACGATCATTGATAAGATCATCGTGTCCCTTAAGATGGACTCTCTTATTAATAATGCGATCAAGGGAATTATCTTACTGCTGGTTATTATGGTACAGATCATAGGACCGCAGATCAAACAGAAATTAAAAAAGGCTGAATAAAACGCAGGATAAAATAAAAACATAAAACTTGAAAAAGAGAGAAAGCATGAAGAAGATAACCGTTTCATTAATTGCTGAGAAAGCACAGGTTTCACCGGCAACAGTGTCAAGAGTCCTGAATCACAGGGAACTGGTGAAAGAGCCGACGATCCGCCGGGTAGAAGAGGCCATGCGTTCACTGGGATGTCAGATGGAAAATACGGTCACTGTTTCAAAGGAAACACAACCATTGGTCGTTCTGAATATTCCGGGAATCGAAAATGCATTTTATCAGGAAATCATTCGGGGAGCACGAGTATCTGCAAAGGCACATGGTTGTCATTTATTGATTCATGAATCACATCTGAATAAAGGAAATATGCTGGATTTCTGTAATCTTTTGCGAAGAGTGGATGCTGCAGGTGTAATTCTTCTAAACCGTATATCAGAAGAGGCCCTGAATCAGATACGGACGATCGCACCTCTGGTACAATGCTGTGAATACAATGAACACGCAGATTATCCATATGTTAGTATTGATGACACTAAAGCAGCAGAAATTGCAACGGAATATCTTCTGTCAAATGGCGGAAGTAAGATTGCCCTGATCAATGGACCGGGAAATTTTAAATATGCCAGGAGGCGTCAGGAAGGATTTATGAATGCGCTTCAGAAAGCAGAGGTGATGATTCCGAAGCAGTGGATCGTGCAGCTGCCGGAAGTAAGCTATGAGATGGCATATGCAGCCATATGCAGACTGTTGAATTCTGACAGCCGGCCAAATGCTTTTTTTACAATATCAGATATTTTTGCGGCAGCAGTGATCCGTGCGGCAAAGCGTTTTCATCTGCATGTACCGCGGGACATTCTGGTAGTCGGATTTGATAATATCGAGTTATCTTCTATGACAACACCTTCTATTACAACTGTGAATCAGCCCAAATTCCAGATGGGCTATACAGCCTGTGAAATGCTTCTGGAACTGCTGGAAGAACCACAGGAAGAGATGAAGTCTCTTATACTTGATACGGAATTGATAATTCGGGAATCAACATGAAAAAAGAGCGGATGCAGGATAAAACTGCATTCGCTTTTTGAGTGTGTGCACAGATTAATTGATGTGATCAAGAGAGGCGGCTGCCAGGTGCAGCCGCCTTATACTGTATATCATGGTTTAACGAATGATAACTTTTGTTTTTGCATTTATGCCCAGTCCCTTGTCCCGGCTGGTATTGGAATATGGTATAACATTAATCGGTGTTTTGCGTCCTCTGTGATTGCCTGAATAAGAAAGGTTTACTTTAAAGCTAGTCCCTTTTCCTTTGCATTTGACGCCATCTATATATAAGCCTTGTGTACCGGGAAGCTGCTTCTTCAGCTGCACATTCACAGTGAAGCGGGTGGTGTAATATTTACGCCATGTCCATTTCCCCATGTACTTCTCAAATCTGGAGTTATAGGTAACCTTTACATTGCTGACGGAAATGGAACGGATAGCCGGCTTGACTTTTCGCCCTGTCCGATAGGTTTTCACAGTTGAAGAACCATTGATCAGCGAGCCGTCAGGTCCCTTGCAGGCAGAAACAAACTTGAATTGGTACTTGGTGTTTGGCTTTAATTTCTTGATCTGGAAAGGCCTGCCATTTTTTACTGTGGCTTTTAATACCCATTTCTTTCCGGATTTCATATAAACTTTTACCGGCTGGGAAGCAGAAGGATACATGCTGTCTCCAATCTGACATTTGTTAAAGAGGATCTTATTATAATAGCTGGTTACATCACTGACCACCGGTGCAGCTGCTTTTCCGATGATGTCCACATTGTTGGAAAGAACACCAGCCTCTGTTTTTACTGAAAGCCGTGTATAACCATAAGTATAATGAGCCCAGGATGCAATACCGTAAGTGATGGTGAATGTTGCCTGATTCTGTCCTTCTACATTGCCGCTGATCAGGTAATCACTGCCAGGAATGTTGCCGTCTGCAAGAATACAGGACATCTTGTCATCGCTGTTGGCGGGCACGGTGGTGGCAGTAATGGTAAAGGTCTTTGCCTTTTTCTTAATTCTGGAATCGAAGGAAGGGTTGGAAGAGGAGCAGGTGAGAGTCACACCTGTAGCCTGGATATATTCTCTTCCGCTAATGTTCAAAGTGAAGACTTCTGTTCTGGCCGGGGTGCTTTGTCTTCGTGTGTAGGCAAGCTTCAGCACATAATCTCCCGCATCCAGTATACCGGAGAAATGGTCAGCGGATGCATCGGATTCCAGTTTTGCCATATGGGAGGTGGAATTATTCTTGGAGTAAAACCATGCGGTCACCTGGTTTTTGTTATTACTGATCAGTTCCAGATTTACGTAACGCTTGGTTGCCAGGGAAAGAGAAAAATATCTGGCATTTTCGTCGGGATTAAGACCATAATCCATTAATGCACCTGAAATGGAGCCTTCCACAGGGATTGGCTGCGCCTGGACAAAAGCTTTGCCGCCGATGTCAGAAATATTGGAACGGGTGGCTGTAAGCATACAGGAAGAGCCGGATGAATAGTCCGAACGGAAGATAAAAGTCATAGATATGGTTTCCCCTGGTTCCAGGATCACAAAGCCGGAGGAAGTATTAGTAAGTGAATTTTCGATCCATTCAAATTGTTTTAATTTTGGAGGGGTGACTACTTTTGTGCGGGCAACGGATCGCTGGATATCCAGACGCATGGGAATAGTGGTCTGGTTACGAATGGTGGTGACTGATTCTTTGCCCCTGTAATCTTCCCCAAAGGCAATCCGGTAAGTGTCTGGTCCGGTAATGATAAATGAATGATTATAATCCTGGGCCTTAACCGGAACGGAGATGATGCAAAGCACCGCCAGTATGGCCATTACCAGCGAAAGAAGCTTTGCGGTTTGTCGGTTTGTCTTTTTCATATTCATACCTCCTGAAAAATGTTATTTCCTGTTCTGTGTATCATATGACAGGACAGAATCTCCTCTATATAATTATATAACTTCAGAGAAAAATAACATCACCTGAAAGGATGATAAGGAAAAACAAAACTAGGATTACAGTGAATGGAGAACGGTGATAAATCAGGGAATACTTACCACGATTCCGCGGATCCGGGCTTCAATGGCCAGTTCAGTCCTGTTTTTATAGCCGGTTTTATCAAGCATGTGCTGGATATGGGATTTGACAGTGTTCTCGGAAATGCCCAGCTCACCGGCAATGGAAGAATTGGACATACCTCGGGTCATCAGGCGGAGCACTTCCAGTTCCCTCTGAGTAAATTCTGTATTGCTGGAGAGCCCCAGCTTTACCTTGGGCGGCTGATCCGGATATACAGAATCGCCGTTCATGGTACAGTCCATTACCTCTAAAATCGTTTCTTTAGAAGACTCTTTGTACCAGAAGCTTTCGATTCCGATTTCCCTGGCACGTTTCAGCCAGGAGGCTTCTGCCATAGAGGTAACAGCAATGATCCGGATCCAGGGACGGATAGCTTTGATCCTGGCTGCTGTTTCCAGACCGTTTTCCCCATCAGGCATCAGGATATCCATCAGGATCAGGTCTGCAGAAACAGCCTGTACAAGGGACAGAGCCTGCTGACCGGAACTGGCGGTACCGGCCAGCTGATACCGGCCACTGCTTTTTATGTACAGCTCAAAAAGCTGTCTTGCCATATATTGGTCATCTACAATGATCACATTTATTTTTCGCAATTAAGATTCTCCTTTTGGAATTTCTATATATAATACAAAGGCCGGGGCGCTGGATATTTCCATACTGCCATGTGCTTTTGCAATAGCTGCCCGCAGATTTTTAAGGCCGCCCTTTTCCACGATTTTTCCGGAAGGAGGGGTTCCGTCGTTGGTAAAGCTGGCACAAATCCTGTCAGGTGTTTCACTAATTTGAAGATATACATGGGTTCCATGGGCATGCCTGGCAGTATTGTTTATACACTCTTTCAAGGCCGCAAGAAGCAGTTCAGAACCTTTGCTGTGAGAAAGAGGCAGCTTAGAACATCCTTCCACGTGGATTCCAAGAGTTTGGGCAGCAGTGAGAACCTTGTCCAGGCTGTCAGTGCTTTCAGGGGAGATGCCCTGCTCCATGGCAGAGACAATATATTCCCACAAAGGCACAAGCTGTTGTCTGCTGCGTTTGTCGCCAGGCTGCTCCAGATAAATGCGGAAAGACAGAAGCGCTCTTCCGATTTCATCATGCAGCTTTACTCTGGCGGCCAGATTTTCTTTTTCCCGGGTAACTTTTTCTACTTCATAACTGAAAAGCCGCAGGTGCTCATTTACCTGATTCAACTGGTCATTTTGTTGTTTCAGCTTCTGATTTAAAAGATATTGCTGTGTCACATTACAGGCAGAGAACTGCCATATACTGTCTTTTTTCAGGGACAATTCCCTGCGGCGGAAATCCCAGACCGTACCATCAGGAAACTGAAGAGTAACCGTTGTTCCTGTGGAAATGTTGTGGATTTTCTTATTGTACTCCTGAACCTGCAGAGAATGCCAGAAAAAATTGGTATTTTGAAGCCTTGTCCCCAGAAGCTGACTGCAAAGCTGTTCCATACGTGTATTGATAAGGAGAGGAACACCACTTTGCCGTGCAAAACAGACTCCATCCGGAAGGGCGTCAAAGCTTTCTTTGATGGTACCTGGATTAAGGCGTTTTTTCTGTTGTCTGTACAAAGAGCAGCCAAATAATCCCTCAAATAACGCTAAAATGCTCAATAGTCCGGGAACTGCGATCCAGGGCAGAGAACCGGTAAGCTGTGCCAAAAAGGTTGGAGAAAGCTTCTGGGAACCGTCACGGCCCAGATCGCAAAGGCCTTGCATGAACAGGATGCAAAGACAGCATAAAATACCTCCGATCCACTGACTTTTTCGGGAAAATCCGTGGAGCAGGCTGGTTATCATAAAAAAGACAGCAAGGGCCATTAAAAGGATGCTGCAAAGTCCCATAAAGGCATGAAAAGAAGATGAAAGCTGTGCATAATGGCTCATGTGGTATCACCTCCCTTAAAATCCCTGGCATTAAAGGTCACAGTAAGGAGCAGGGTATCCGGATCGGATTCTGTTTTCACAGTTCCGCCTAAAGCCTGGATTTGCTTTGCGGCAGGAAGCAGAGGGAATATGTTTTCCGGGCAACTTATTTCCATATAAAAATGAATCGTTTCCGCAATGGTCAGTTGGAGCATCAGGGCCTGTGTATCTGGAAGGCAGGCTTCCAGAACTTGCTGGAAAAGCTGGTATATGGCAAGAGCATACACACCAGGTATAGAAAACTCATCCTGATAAGTGCCATAGGCCGTTATGTGGGATAGCCGGACATATTCCAGAGATTCAGCAAGGGAAAGAGAAAGTTCTTTTCCGGGTATCCAGTCCTGTTGATTGATAAGGAGCAGAAGATTTGCTCTTCGCTTTATGTAAACCATTAAAACGGAGGCATATTTCATTTTATTTTCAAAAGCATATTCATTTTCCGGAAGATCTGCCAGAATCGTATGCAGCATAAAAAGCTGGTGGGAAACATCCTGGGAAATCCGGTCGTACAGCTGATTTTGCTGTTGGATGGAGGCTTTCTTCTCCGCCAGCCGGTTCTCGCCTTCCAGAATGGAATTTTGTTCCGCCATAACATCGCCCAGGTCAGCCAGAGCTTTGTTGATCTGCTGGATCTGGGAAAGATCTGTCAGCCAGTAACCATAGCCGCCATGGATCTGATGGCTGTTCAGGACCATATTGCTGTCTGCAAGGGTAACAGGGGAGGACAAGGCGGCAAGAACCTGTGTTTCTGTAACTGGAAGGCTTTTCTCTGACTGATAGCAGATCTTACCCTGCATATCCATGATCCCGGCGCCTAGATCAGAAACTTTCCACATAAGGGAATACTGATCATTGGATGGAAAAAGTCCTGCCTGTATTAAAGCCTCCATAAAGGCAGGAAACAGGAAGGTGATCATATCCGTTGTTTTGAAAAGCCGCTGCAGGGGAGAATAAGGATCCTTAAGAAACAGGATCAGGTAAACCAGGGCAGCAGCCAGAGGGATACAAGGCATCCATATATTTCTACGGCAATCCATAGAAATACAATGCACAAAAGAAAGAATCAGAATTGCTCCGAACATAACTGCCGGCCAGATCAGGGAAGCAATATAAAAAGGTCCGTATGAATAAGGCTCATCTTCCACCCAATGGGAAATGCTGCCGGAAAAACGGAATGCCAGCTGGTGCAGATCATTGGTAAGGATACCCAGAACGATGAGAAGTGCAGGGATGTGCAGCAGCTTCCATTTGGGAGAAATGGAACAGCCGTAAGGCTTTCCGGTATATAACACAGCAAAAAACATAAAAAGTACCACATAGGTCTGGGGAAAATAGTAAAGATACCAGATATATCGAGCTGCAGGAGTATTTTCCGGGATAAATATATATTTTGTTGTACGGATAACCATCAGGAAAACGATCAGCAAAGCTGCAAAAACCAGATAGCGGCGTTCTTCTTTGCGCAGCAGGCGGAGCCGCAGCTGGGTCAGCCAGATCAGCACAGCAGTAATGTAAAGAACACAGATCAGGGAGTTGCTTGATACATTGGGAAAATGATGCCTGGTAAGGCGTATCAGACCGGGGGATAAGGCAAGTATAACACACAGGATATTCAAAAATTTTGTCTTTTTGCTGCTGTACATGATTTTCCTCCTTTCCCAATACTAATAGTTATTTACGAAACAATGTATTAGTTTTGTTTATCATAGCATGGGGTGAGCAGAGTGACAAGCAGTGTACATTTGAAAAATGGTATAGAAAAATGGCAATTTAATACGTTAAAACTTCATTATATGAGAATTTAACCTTGACACAGGAATGTGTTTGGCATTACAATAGCAAGAAAGTAAATGAAGAAGAACGAAAGAAGCTTACAGACGCAGGGGTCTGATCCAGTGCGTCAGTCTGCGTCTGTTTTGTATATGTGGATGGGAGAGGTAATATGGAAGAAAAACAGGATGTACTGTTGGAAATGAAGGATCTGTCGATTTCCTTTTACAATAAGACAGGAGAGATCCAGGCAGTACGTGGTATCAGTTATACATTACATAAGGGTGAGGTGTTAGGAATCGTTGGCGAGTCCGGAAGCGGCAAGTCTGTTTCCAGCCACGGTATTTTAAGGCTGACCCCGGATACAGGAAAAGTGAAGCAAGGGGAGATCCTTTTTCATGGAAAGGACATTCTGAAAATGTCCAAGAAGGAATTGCAGGAACTGAGGGGCAATAAGATCGCCATGATTTTCCAGGATCCTATGACTTCCCTGGATCCGCTGTTTACTGTTGAATATCAATTGAATGAATCTTTGAAAAAGCATACAGATCTGGACGGTAACGGCCGCAGACTCAGGATGATCCATCTGCTGGAGCTGGTAGGGATCAATCAGCCGGAGCGAAGACTGAAGCAGTATCCATATGAGTTTTCAGGCGGTATGCGGCAGCGTGTGATGATCGCTATGGCACTTTCCTGTGATCCTGAGCTTCTGATCGCAGATGAGCCTACCACAGCTTTGGATGTTACCATTCAGGCCCAGATCGTTGAGCTTTTAAAGGAACTGAAGGATAAACTGGGTATGGCGATCATCTTTATCACTCATGACCTTGGAGTGGTATCTGAGATCTGTGACAAGATCATTGTTATGTACGCAGGGAAGATCGTGGAGGAAGGTACCAGCCGTCAGATCTTTTATCAGAGATGCCATCCGTATACTGAGGGGCTTCTGGCCTCTGTGCCTAAGCTGGACAGTGATGTAAACGAAAAGCTGAAGCCTATCAAGGGAAATCCGCCGGATATGAGCTGTGTGAAGCCAGGCTGTGCGTTTGCACCCAGATGCAGCTGCGCTATGCAGATCTGTGTCAAGGAAGAGCCGCCCCAGTATGAGCTGGATGACACACATGTGGTATCCTGCTGGCAGACCATTAAAAAAGCATTGCAGGATGCATAAAGGATAGGATGGACAAGAGTATGGGAAACAATGAAATTCAAAAAGGAGAGATCCTCCTTCAGGTAAAAAATCTTAAGAAATATTATCCGGTGCGTACCGGATTTGTAAAAAAGACAGATTTAAAGGCTGTAGATGATGTAAGCTTTTTTGTACGCAAGGGTGAGACCCTTGGGATCGTAGGGGAAAGCGGATGTGGCAAGACCACTCTTGGAAGGACAGTGCTCCGTCTGGAAGAGCCTACCTCCGGAGATATCATCTATGAAAATGAATCCATTATCGGTAAAGACATGAAGGAATACCGCAAAAAGATGCAGATCGTATTTCAGGATCCGTATGCATCTTTGGATCCGAGGAAGACGGTATCCGATATTATTGGTGAGGCAATGGATCTGCAGAAACTTTGCAGCAGCAAGAATGAACGCCGTGAGCGTGTGCTGGAGCTGATGAAGCTGGTAGGACTGAATGCAGAGTTTTATAACCGTTTTCCACATGAGTTTTCCGGTGGCCAGAGACAGCGTATCGGGATTGCGAGAGCACTTGCAGTAAACCCGGGATTTATTATCTGTGACGAGCCGGTATCTGCTTTGGATGTGTCTATTCAGGCGCAGATCATCAATATGCTGGAAGAACTTCAGGAAACCAAAAACCTTACATATCTTTTTATTGCACATGACCTGGCTGTTGTGAAACATATCAGCACCAGGATCGGAGTTATGTATCTTGGTCATCTTGTAGAATTGGCTGACAGTGCAGAACTTTACCGTAATCCGCTCCACCCGTATACAGAGATGCTGTTGTCTGCAATTCCTATCGCAGATCCGGATTTATCCGCAACAAGGAAAAGGATACGACTGGAAGGAGAGGTGCCAAGCCCCTTGAATCCTCCGTCAGGCTGTCCGTTCAGGACCAGATGCCCCAAAGCGTATCAGGCCTGCCGTGAGAGTATGCCTCCCCTTCGGGAAGTGGCACCCGGACATTTTGCAGCATGCCATAATGCATAACAAGGAGAATCAAAATGCAGACTTCAAGATATATTGTTAAGCGAGTGCTGCTGGCATTCGTCAGTATCTTCGCGATTATTACCATTACTTATTTTTTAATGAATCTGATGCCTGGAGACCCGTTTATGTCTGAAAAGGCTTCTGAAGAGAACAGGGCGATCCTGATTGCAAAATACGGACTGGATCAGCCGGTGTATGTACAGTATGGAAAGTACCTGACCAATCTTCTTAAGGGAGATATGGGTACCAGCTACGTGCTTCAGAAAGGCCGTGCAGTAAAGGATATTATTTTCCAGTCCTTTGCAGTATCCATGGGACTTGGTGTAAGGGCGTTGATCCTTGCAATTGTATGCGGGATCATTCTTGGATGTATCGCAGGCCTTTGTAAAGATAAATGGCCGGATGCGGTGATCCGTGTATTCTCGTCCATTGGTATTTCCATGCCGGGGTATGTAATTGCTTCTGCGCTGATGATTTTTCTGGCAGTAAGCTTTAAGGTGCTTCCGGTGAGCTACAATAAGCCAGGCGGATGGATCATGCCTATGGTCACACTTGCCATTTATCCTACTTCGTATCTGACCCGTCTGACAAGGGCTAGTATTCTGGAGGTTATGAACCAGGATTACCTTCGCACAGAGAGGGCGAAGGGAATGTCTGAATTTGTGGTTGTATTTGTCCACGCATTGAAGAATTCCCTGATTCCTGTTATCACATACCTGGGACCTCTTACTGCATCCATTCTTACCGGTGGTTTTGTTGCAGAGAGCGTATTCAGTGTTCCTGGGCTTGGAAGATATTTTGTCAGCTCCATCAGCCGCAGGGATTACACCATGATCATGGGTGTGACCATCTTCTACTCAGCACTGATCGTATTTATGAACCTGATCTGTGATATCCTGTACAAGATCGTAGACCCAAGAATAAAGTTGGATTAATTAAAGGAAGACGCCATGAAGAACATTTTAAGCATACAAAACAAAATTTCACCGGAAGACTTTGCTCCCCTGGATGAAAACTATTTTAAAGAGGAATCTCTTGATACGGAGGAGATTGGTTACTGGAAGGCCAGCTGGATTCGTTTGAAGTCCAACAAGATTGCCATTGCAGCCCTCGTTGTGATCGTGATCATGTTTATTTTTGCATTTATAGGTCCCATTCTTTCTCCTTACGCCTATGACCAGCAGGTAAGAGGCGATGAAGCACTTTGGCCCTGTCTGAAGCATCCCTTTGGTACGGACCGTCTTGGCCGTGACATTCTGGTACGTTGTATGATCGGTACCAGGATTTCCATGGTGGTGGGTCTTGTATCAGCTGTGATCGTTATGATCGTGGGAAGTATTTACGGAGCAATTTCCGGACTGGTTGGCGGTAAGGTGGATATCGTAATGATGCGTATCGTAGATATCATTTACTCTGTACCTGAGGTCCTGCTGATCGTTGTTATCAAAATGGTGATCAGTGAGCCGTTACAGTCATTGATTGATACGGTACCTATGTTTCACGGATTGCAGAAGATCGGTTCCGGTCTGATCGCCATATTCATTGTATACGGATGTTTGTACTGGGTTGGTATGGCCAGGATCGTCCGCGGCCAGATCCTTCAGCTGAAGACACTGGACTTTGTTACAGCAGCGGAAGCTCTTGGATGCGGAAAAGCAACCATGATCAAAGAGCATCTTCTTCCCAACTGTATTGGCCAGCTGATCGCTACTGTTATGCTTCAGATTCCATCGGCGATTTTTACTGAGGCATTCTTAAGCTACTTGGGAATTGGTGTTTCCGCACCGATGGCCAGCCTTGGTTCCCTTACTTCTGAAGCATTAAATGGTATCACCACATATCCATACCGTGTTATTTTCCCTGCGGTTCTGATCAGTTTGATCATCCTTTCCTTTAACCTGTTCGGTGATGGATTAAGGGATGCACTGGATCCGAAGATGAAGAAATAATATAACATCAGAGCTTCTGTCCTAGGGGTCCTAATATCAGATCATTTTGAAAAAATTGATATATGTTTCCGCTTGCGGAGTATATATAAAGATGTCAGGGAGAGGCCTTTAGCCTGACGCTGATATGAAAAACCTATCAAAAGGAGGAATAATTATGAAAAAGCTCACAAAATTAGTTTCAGCGCTTACGATTGCAGGTCTTGCAGCAACCACTATCCCCATGAATGTATGGGCAGATGGGGATAAGATCGAGATTTCCGTTACCGGTGGTGGAGAAGATTCCATGCAGCTGAATACAGCTACCAGTGGATTCCTGAATGGAATTTCAGCATTGAGACATCTTTATGAAGGTCTTTACAAGCTAGATGCTAATGGAGAGATTGCTCTTGGACAGGCAGCTTCTGTAGAGCAGAGCGATGATAATCTCACATGGACCTTTACATTGAGAGATGATATCACCTGGTCTGACGGACAGGCTGTAACTGCAAATGATTTTGTTTTCGGATTTGACAATCTGGCAGCACAGGGCGGCGACTACTGTACCATGATTTCTGATATTGTGGACAGCTATGAAGCAACCGATGACAAGACTCTGGTACTTCATCTGAAACATGCGTGCTCATATCTTCCTTCTGTTCTTGCATTCCCACCTACTTATCCGGCAAGACAGGATTATGTGGAAGAATACGGAGATGCTTATGCAACAGATCCGGATAAAGCAGTTTATAACGGACCTTATGAAATGGAAAGCTGGACACATGAGTCAGAAGTTGTTATGAAGCTTCGTGATGACTATTATGATGCAGACCAGATCCAGGTTGGCACTATCAACTGGGAACTGATTACAGAGGAAAGCTCTGCACTTGCTTCTTTTGAGAGTGGTGATTATGTATATTCTGATATGTGTCCGGATGAGGAGAAGCCTCGTATGGAAGGCAACGGACTGGTTTATGCAGAAGGAAATAACAACTACTGTGTAATGTTCAACCTTGGCGACAAAGGAAATGATGTTCTGAAGGATGTAAATGTTCGTAAAGCTTTGTCTCTGACCATCGACAGAGAGAGGATCATGAATATCCGTGGACTGAATGATGAGATTGGTGTAACACTTGCCTGCAGAGGTTATGAGAACGCTGATGGTACAGATTTTGTAGATTACTGTGATCCTTGGGAAGATGTAGAAGCATATGAGGAGAACTGTGAGACAGCAAAACAGCTTCTTGCAGAGGCTGGATATGAGGATGGCAAAGGCTTCCCGGCTCTTACCTACATTGTAAACAACGACAGCCGTAAAGAGATCGCAGAAGCAATCGTTAATGACTGGAAAGAGGTTCTGGGTATTGATTCCATTACAGTAGAGAAGGTTGAGAACTTTTCCGCAGCAAGAAACGCTGGTGACTACGACCTGGCTTATTATGGATGGTTTATGGATTACAAGGATCTGTCAAATATGTATGACTCCATGTATGCAACTGCAAATTCTAACTCCTTCTATCAGGGAGATGAGTATGACGCAGCTTTCTTAAAGGCTACCAGTGCTGCCACAGAGGAAGAGCAGTGGGAAGGCTACAAGGAATGTGATGAGATCCTGGCAAGAGATCTGCCTGTAAGCGTAATCCTTCATTCTATGAGTTCTTATCTGTTTGATGACACAAATTATGAAGGCCTTGTATACAGTTGTGGTAACTTTGTATTTACTTACCTCAAAGCACTTTAATAAAATGATGCAGGTAAAAAGCCAAAGGCGGCTGGTATACTGCTGACAGAAAATAAGGGCTGTCGTCTTAGGGAATCCGGCATGATTTCGGGAAAACCAGAGGCGGCAGCCTTTTTTAAGGAGTAAATAAGATTATGAAACTGAAAGAAATCGCAATCGGGTACATTGAAATTCCACTTGTTACCCCATTTAAGACAGCCCTCCGTACAGTAAACAGTGTGAATGATCTGATCGTAAAGGTAACAGCAGAGGATGGGACAGAAGGCTACGGGGAAGCACCGCCTACAGCCGTGATCACCGGAGACACGAAAGAGTCCATAGAGGCAGCCATCCGTTATTATATTGCCCCTTCCATTACAGGGATGGATCTGGACGACCTTCCGTCTATTATGGCAAAAATGGAAAAGTGTCTTGCAAAAAATACTACTGCAAAGGCAGCTGTGGACATTGCGCTTTATGATCTTTATGCAAAGCTCCAGAAAAAGCCGCTTTTCAGGCTTCTTGGGGAAAAAGACCCTTCTGCGGTAAAAACAGAACTGGAAACAGATATTACCATCAGCGTAAATGATACAGATGAAATGGTAAGGGACAGCGTAAAAGCAGTTGGGGAAGGCTTCCGTATCCTGAAGGTCAAAGTAGGAAAAGGCGGTGAGAAGGATGTGGAGCGTATCCGTGAGATCCGCAAGGCAGTGGGGAAAGACGTGGTGATCCGCGTGGATGCCAACCAGGGCTGGACCAGGGAAGAAGCAGTTTCTACCATTACAGCTATGGAGGACGCAGGTCTGGGGATCGAATTGGTGGAGCAGCCGGTATCCTATCATGATTTTAAAGGGATGCAGTATGTAACCGCTCATGTACAGACCCCGATTCTTGCAGATGAAAGCGTATTTTCCTATGAGGACGGTGTGCGTGTGATGGAAGAGCATGGGGCAGACCTGGTAAACATCAAGCTGATGAAAACAGGCGGTATCCATGAGGCAGTGAAGATCTGTGACGCAGCCGACCGATTCGGCATTAAATGTATGATCGGATGCATGCTGGAAAGCAAGGTTTCCGTCAGCGCAGGAGTACATCTGGCTGCTGCACGTTCCTGTGTAACTATGGCAGACCTGGATGGCCCGTCATTATGTAAAGTGGATCCTTATGAAGGAGGACCGGTATATCAGGGACCAAAGATCTTATTAAGTGAAGATTATGGGATCGGGATCACCAAAGTTCCGGTAAAGTTTGAAAGGATCTGAAACAGAAAAAATCTAAAAAAATATCTAAAACAGAAAATATCTAAAACAGAAAAGATCTGAAATAGAAAGGATCTGAAACATGAAAGAGTATCTTGCAATTGTGACTGCAGAGCATGCTTATCTTAGGGCAGAGGCTGAAAATGAAAATGGAGAAAACTTAAGCGGAATCGAAGATGAGATTTTCTCCGGATGGGCTGTGAAGGTATTAGAAAAGCTTCCTGGAAAGCAGTATCTGAAGATAGAAACCCATTATGGATATTCCGGTTATGTAAAAGAAGAAGAAATAAAACCCATCACAGAAGACGAACTGGAAAAACGACAGGATAAAGATCGGTTTTTCAGGCTGGGGATCTCAGAAGCAGATCTTCTGGATGCACCAAAGGTGCAGGGACTTCCGCTGGAGCTTTTATTGAAAAGCTGTATCGTAGAGCTTCTGGAAAAAGAAGTTGTTCCAGGCTGGAGTAAGGTACGAAGTGGGGCAGGCCGGGAAGGTTTCATCCATACCGTGAATCTTCGTGAAAGAAAAGAGGATGATGGCTATCTGTCAGAGAAAAATACAGAAGGAAAAGGCTATTTTCACGCAATGAGACAAAGACTTGCAGTAGAAGAAGAGACCTTCCGTGAGAGGATAAAGGAAAGCGCACTGGAATACATGGGCACCCAGTATCGCTGGGGCGGGAAATCTTCTCAGGGAATCGACTGTTCCGGACTTACTTTTATGAGTTATCTGAACAGTGGACTTCTGATCTACAGGGATGCGTCAATTCGTGAAGAATTTCCAGTGTCTCCGGTGAAACAGGAGGATCTGAAAACAGGAGATCTGATCTTTTTTCCGGGACATGTGGCCCTTTATCTTGGCAATGGAAAGTACATCCATTCCACAGGCTATGTGAAAACACCTTATGTAACCATCAACAGTCTGCGGGAAGAGGATGAAGATTACAGGGAAGACCTGGCACAGAAAATAACAGGATGTGGGAGTGTATTTGTATGAGAAGGTTTTCAGGAGAAGAATTGAAATCTCTGGCACTGGAGCTGCCGGAGGATGTTTTGAAATATAAGGATTTCGGAGATCTGGAAAAAGCAAAGGAAGCAGCAGATCGCTGGCTGGAGCAGCCAATTGGGGAAGAATTAAAAACAAGGCTTCGCTATGAAAAATTTATTCTGGAAGAACTGCCAAAGCAATTTCCGTATACAAAGGCAGATGTGATCCGCCTTTTTAAGGAAAAGCTTCCGGATTTTTCTGAAGAGGATATCAGGAAAATGGAATCGAAAAACCTGGCAGAATGGATCTATATCAATGGAGAAAAGCATTATATCCACAATCTTATGCGGAATATTATGGACAAAGATGATGATATCCGGGAACGTGCAGGGATTTATGAAAAGATTTCGGAGGATAAAAAGCTGCTGCTTCAGAAGGTTCAGCAGATCCGTGAACAGGGGGAGGCAAAGGAAAGCTTCCGCATCCGTGCTACGATCCGTTTAAAGGATGAACAGTTTAAGCCTGGAATGAAGGTAAAGGTGCATCTTCCGATTCCGGCAGAAGCATATCAGATTTCAGATGTTCAGATCCTGGATCATACACAGGGGAATGTAAGCATTGATAAGCCGGATTCCCTGTACAGATCTATCTGTTTCCAGGATCAGCTTCAGGAAAACCGTACATTCTTTGTGGAGTATAAATATACAGTAACTGCAAAATATGTGGATCTGTGGTCTGATGAGGTAAAGAAAAGCAGTGTGCCAGAAGGAATGGAGAAATATCTGAAGGAACAATATCCTCATATCCGGTTCAGCCCTTATCTTACTTCCCTTGCCAGGGAGATCGCAGGGGAAGAAAAAGATCCTCTGGAAATTGCCAGAAGGATCTATGATTACATTACCACAAAGGTACAATATTCTTACATGAAAGAGTATTCACTGATCACGGATATTCCCCAGTATTGTGCAAGAAACCTTAGGGGCGACTGCGGTGTACAGGCACTTTTATTTATTACGCTTTGCAGGATCTGCGGCATACCTGCCAAGTGGCAGTCCGGTCTTTATGCAAATCCGGCATATGTAGGGCCACATGACTGGGCAATGTTCTACGTAGAGCCTTATGGATGGCTTTATGCAGACCCATCCTTTGGAGGTTCCGCTTACGCCTCTGGGGATGAACAGCGGCGCAGATTCTATTTCGGAAATCTGGAGACCTACCGGATGGTGGCAAATAATGCTTTTCAGCAGGATTTTGCTGTTAAAAAAGATTTTATGCCCATTGACCCATATGACAATCAGACCGGTGAGATCGAGTCAGAGGAAAAAGGCTTTGCTTCCTATGAGGTAGAAAACACCAAGGAAATGGTTATATCAGCTGGGAGTCAATCCCCCAGCTGACCTTCCCTAACGGATCAGCACGGCCATTTTGCCAAGCTGGTCGTAGATCCTGGCGAACGCTTCTTCACTGCGCCACACAAGGCCGGACAGGGAATCGTTGATCAGGACCATGTGCCCTGCAGGATCATATCCGCAAAGAACCACGCAGTGTTCATTATGGTAAAAATGCCAGGTTTTTCCGGAGAGTGTATAGGAAGCTACATCTATCGGTGTTTTCAGGTAAACAGAATTATATACGATTACAGGTGCAGACTTGTCCAGGTACTGATAAAGCTTTGTAAATTCAGTGCCGGTCAGGTCTGTTGCTGTTTGAGGACAGTGATTTGCCTGCAGATACCTGGCAGCTGTTTGGGTAAGTCCTGGTGCATAAATACCATCACCGGAAATCTGGTAAGGATCTCCTTTATAGGCAGTTACAAAATTCCCCGGATCGCGGATCAGATACTCATCTGCAATGGTGGTTTTGGAAAGCTTCTGTCCATAGTAATTCAGCACCATGGTCAGCGCTACAGACTCACAGCCTGTGGGAAGCTCCGGATTCTGTAAAATATTTTCCATGGGCAGGATCACTGCATCCGGACCTGGCTCAAAGGCAGGGAATTCTTTGTCCGGAGCCTTGGTATATCCAAGAATGTAGCGGTCATAACCGCCATATTTTTCCTTACGCTTCAGGATCTGGAAGCCCTCTGCCTGTACATTGTGAAGGCTGAATTTATTAAACGGAGATACGGTAGTCAGAACAGTGGCATCCGGCATTAATTCCAGTGCATAGGCAACGCAGCTGCGGATCAGGGTCCGTTGCAGACCGTGGCCCCTGTAATCAGGATCTACCACGATGGTGTCCAGTGTAAGACAGTGAAATATTTTTTCTCTGGACCAGTCAAGATCCCAGCCAATATTCTCCGGTGAATCATTTGGAAAAACAAGGGAACCATAGGCAATCAGCTTTTCTCCGTCAAATACTCCCAGGATGGTATTGGGATAGATAAGATAATCTCTGTTTTCTTCCCGGCTGGTGGAAACAAAAAGGCGGGTATCTTCCATAGTCTGGCAGATATGCTCCTGCAGCTTCATGATCTTATCCAGATCTTCTGGGGTACATTTGCGGATCACAGGCTCAAAATTAGCTGTATTCATTGTAAAAACCTCCAAAATCAAGTATTCATAAAATATTAAAAGACTCAGAGTCTGGGACTTTTAACCCTGACACCTTATAGTTTGAGTATAATCAATTTAAGACTGTTAGTCCATTAAAAAAAGATAATCTGACTCTTTTTCTACTTAACTGGTCGTATTTCAAAATTCCATTCTATTACACTTTTTTTACGAAGTGTTTCAAAATAATACACAAAACAACATTCTGTAGAATTGAACCAAAGAGATAAAAATGCTTAAATAAATGCAAATAGATGAGAATATATTAGTAGTTTTAACCAATTACTGATAACCTGGTATATGTAAATCGGTAATAAACATATTTTGAAGCAATTGCTCAATAATATTTTGAAAGAAAGCGTTGCAAATCAAAACAGTTTGGTGGTGAAAATGAAATGGTTAAATTACTTGTAATTGCAGATGACTTTACCGGTGCATTAGACACAGGAGTGCAATTCCGGGCACAAAAATCAATGGTGTTTGTGTATAAGGGGGATATGCAAAAACTTCGAAAAGTATTCCTTGAGGATCTTCAAGTATTGATTGTAGATACAGAAAGCAGGCATTTGGATCCAAAGGACGCTTATAACATTGTCTATAGCATTGTAGAATTAGCTTTACAGCTTAAAATTTCATATATTTACAAAAAGAACGATTCTGGCATGCGGGGAAATATCGGAAGCGAATTGACTGCATTCTGGAAAGCAACTGGATCGCATAGTATTCATTATATTCCGGCCTTTCCTCAGATGGGGCGTACAACTGTAAATGGTATTCATTATATCAATAAGGTGCCGGTAGCTGAAAGCGTATTTGGAAAGGATCCATTTGAACCAGTAAAAAAATCTTCCATAAATGAGATTATTGCAGAACAAAGCGATATTCCTGTTTTACAGGGAAATGACCAATTGGATTATGTAAAAAAAGGAATCTATGTATATGATAGCCAAACTCAGGAAGACATGCAGAATCTTGGGAAGATCTTAAAAGAGAAGGATCAACTTCACTTTGTGGCAGGCTGTGCAGGTTTTGCAGGAATCCTTTTTCAGCTTTTAGAAATAAAGAACCATGATGAAATGTTACCGTTTTTTGTTGATAAATTACTGGTAATATGTGGAAGCATAAACAGTGTTACCATTCGTCAGTTGGATAAAGCATCGGAAAATGGATTTTACCGGGTGGCACTTTCGCCTGAACAAAAGCTTCAACCATCATGGATAAAAAGTAAAAAAGGTGGGTTGCAAATTCAGAAATGGAAAACAGAATTTCAGGTTCATCAAAACATGATTATTGAATGCGGAGTAAAGGATGAAGAAAGAACTTCGCAATATATGGAGAAATATAAAATTTCTTTATTAGACGCACGACATTATATTGCGAATGTTATGGGAAATATTTTGAAGGAACTTATAAGTTTGGGAATAACAAGTACAATTTTAGTAACAGGCGGAGATACGTTAATGTCTTTTATGGATTGTATTAATCAAAGTACCATAATCCCAATTTGTGAACTTATTCCAGGAGTGGTTCTTTCACAATTTAATTACAACTGTCAAACGTATAATTTGATTTCAAAGTCTGGTGGTTTCGGAGAAGATGATTTGTTGTTGAACCTTACAAATATTATACATAATTCTTCCTATAGTGTTATGGAGGAATAAAGAAAATGAGAGGAGAAAATAGTATGTTCAATAAGCCGATAATAGGAATAACGATGGGTGATCCTTTTGGAAATGGTCCGGAAATAACAGTACAGGCTATGAGTGATCCCCAATTGTATGATAGATGCAGACCTTTGGTAGTAGGCGATCTGACTAGTATGGAATATGCGCTTCAAGTATCAAAAAAATTAAGGGGAACAGATTTGAAATTACATCCGATTCAAAAGGTTGAAGATGCATTATATGAATATGGAACGATTGATCTGTTAGATCTTGGGCTGGTTCCAGCAGATTCTATTCCTGATTCTCTTGACATGGACAAGCCAGAGCCATTTGGAATTGGAGCAAGCAAAATTGGTGGTGAAGCATCTTTCCAGTATGTAAAAAAAGTAATTGAATTAGCAATGGCTAAAGAAGTTGACGCTACAGTTACTAATGCACTGTCTAAAGAAGCAATTAATATGGCAGGCCATCATTATTCAGGCCATACGGAAATCTATGCAGAATATACAGGAACAGATAAATATACCATGATGCTGGCACACGAGGAGTTAAGAGTGGTACATGTTTCAACCCATGTTTCTCTGCGTGAGGCGTGCGATAGGGTAAAAAAAGACCGTGTTCTTGAATGCATTCGAATCGCAAATGATGGATGTAAGGCTCTGGGTATTGAAAAACCTAAAATTGGTGTTGCCGGATTAAATCCACATTGTGGTGAAAACGGAATGTTTGGAACAGAGGAAATAGAAGAGATCCAGCCAGCTATAGATCAGGCCATGAGCGAGGGAATCTATATTCCGGAAGGCAAACCAACACCGCCGGATACTGTTTTTTCAAAAGCAATTGGAGGATGGTATGACATAGTTGTGGTTATGTATCATGATCAGGGTCATATCCCGTTAAAGGTTAAAGGATTTGTATATAACAAAAAAGAGAAACATTGGGATGCAGTTGCTGGTGTAAATGTTACATTAGGACTTCCTATTATTCGTGCCAGTGTTGATCATGGAACAGGATTTGGACATGCTGGATCAGGAACAGCTAATGAGCTTAGTCTTACAAATGCCATTGATTATGCAATTACATTAGCAAATCACAGAACTCAGTAATCAATTTAGATATTGCGGAGGTGAGTGTTAAATATGGGAAGTCAAAAAGACGGAATATTGGTTGCGGAGAATATTTCCAAGCGTTTCGGCGGAACTCAGGCTTTAAGCGGCGTGTCTTTTTGCTTAAAGGCCGGAGAGGTTCATGCCTTAATGGGAGAAAATGGGGCAGGTAAATCTACTCTGGGAAAGATATTTGCAGGTATTCATCAGCCAGATGGAGGAGATTTATTTTTTGAAAACGAGAAAATAACAGTTGAAAATCCTAAAGCTGCAAAATCTAAAGGTATTTCTATCGTTTTACAGGAATTTAATCTTCTGCCGGATTTATCGGTTGCAGAGAATCTAATTATTGGAAATGAAGAATATTACAATGGCTTTTTATTAAACAAACGTAAAATGTACTCGCATGCAAAAGAGCTGCTTGGATTATTTGATCTTGGAGCAAATCTGGACATTTATGAAAAGGTGAAAAATTTATCCATTGCACAAATGCAGGTACTGGAAATTCTTAAAGCTGTAGATGCAGATTCAAAAGTTATTATACTTGATGAACCAACTGCAGCACTATCACCGAATGAGGTAGAGCAGTTATTTGTTATTGTACGTCAATTGAAGGCTGAGAAAAATATCGGTTTTATTATTGTCTCTCATAAAATCGAAGAAATTTTTGAAATTGCCGATCGAGTTACAGTATTTCGTGATGGAAAAGAAATTCTTAATGGTGCAAATATAAAAGATCTTACAGAAAATGATCTGGTTAAATCAATGGTTGGCCGTGAGATTAAGAACTTGTATGGTTCCAGGACATTTGGAGCTTGTAAAGAAAATGAGATCGTGCTTGAGGCAGAACATATATCTGATTTTAACGGACGGGTTAAGGATGTAAGCCTGAAATTGCGGAAAGGCGAGATTGTGGGGCTGACAGGTGTTGTTGGCGCTGGGAGAACAGAATTTGTCAGATGTATTTTCGGTATTGATAAGAAGAAAGCAGGAAGAGTTTTAATTCACGGTGAAGAACTTAAAAACCTGACAGTAAAAAACGCAATTCTGGCAGGTGTGGGTTTTGTTCCTGAAGATAGAAAATACGATGGACTGATTCTGGATGAAAGCATTTCAGACAATATCTCGCTGGTGCTTCAGAGTATACAAAAAAGCGTCATTATAAATAAAAGAAAAAGCGTAGATAATGCTGCAAAAATGAAGGAAGAACTAAACATTAAAATGGGAAGCCATCATGATAATTGTGACAGCCTGAGCGGTGGAAATCAGCAGAAAGTTCTTCTTGGAAAATGGATGCTTATGAATCCACAGATTCTGATTATTGATGAACCTACCCGTGGAATTGATATCTCATCTAAATCGGAAATATATGCGATTCTCAATCGGTTGTCAGATGAAGGTGTAACTGTATTGATGGTTTCATCGGAGCAACCGGAAGTAATAGGCATGTGTGATCGGATTTTAGTTATGCGAGATGGACAACTGGCCGGAGAATTGGATCATACAGAGGTATCAGAACAAAGGATTACAAAACTGGCAACCATAGGAGGAAACGAAAATGAAAAATGAGAAGAGGGCACGTTTTTTTAAGACATACCGTTCAGAATTATCTATGTTAATTGTATTCTTGGTGTTTTATATCATAATGAGCTTTGCCTCACCTTCTTTTAACACCAAATCGAATGTGCTTAGTGTGTTATCACAGATGTCAGTAACCGCCATTCTGGCAATTGGACAAACATTTGTTATTGTATCCGGTGGAATTGATCTTTCCGTTGGAATGATTATAGGTCTGAGTGGAATGCTTGGCGGAATGTACATGTCCAGGACACAGAACCTCTTTGTGGGAATATTGATTATTTTGGGAGTTTCTGTTCTGGTAGGCTTTATTAATGGCTTTTTGGTTGGATATCTTAGAATCGCGGCGTTTATCGCAACATTGGGTACACAGGTAATTTGTAATTCATTAACCTATGTTTGCTCTGATGGAAATTCAGCTTCAGGCTTTCCGCCTGCGCTTGGCACTGTAGGAAACTATAAAATACTGGATATTCGTGTATATATTATTTTTATGATTGTTCTGTATATCTTAATGACATGGATTATGTCAAGCACTAAGGTTGGACGATTTACTTATGCGATCGGCTCCAACAAAGAGGCTACACGGTTATCTGGTATAAATGTTAATTGGTATACAATGTTATGCTATATTATTTCAGGTTTAATGTGTGGTCTTGCTGCTATGGTCAATATGATTCGATTAATGGCTGTGGATCCGACTACAGGATCCGGGCTGGAGATGGATTCCATTGCCGCAGCAGTTATTGGCGGTGTAAGTATGGCTGGAGGAAAAGGAATACTTCCGGGAACATTTATTGGTGTATTACTGTATTGCTTTTTAAGAAATGCTTTAAATCTGCTTGGAATCAATCCATTCTGGCAGGGCTCTGTAACAGGAGTTGTAATTATTGTAGCTGTACTGGCTGAAAGCTTAGCCAGCAAAAGAAATAAATAAGAAAAAATATAATTTAAGGAGGAAACAAAAATGAAGAAAAGATTGGTAGCGGTATTATGTTGTGGTGTTATGGTAATGTCTATGCCGGTATGCGCAAATGCGGATGAGGCTGCGGAAGGCACAAAGCAGATTGCATATCTTACCCCTGGCTTGGATCTTCCATTCTGGAGATATCTTGCAAACGGTATCGAGAATGAAGTAATTGATTCAGAAATGGATGCAACAGTTCAGGTTTATGATTCTAAAAACAGCAGTGAAACACAGTTACAGAACGCTCAGGATGCAATCTCTAAAGGTGCTGATTTGATTATCATTTCACCAACCGATAGCTCATCCTGCCCGGCTGTTTTGTCACTTGCAGAAGAAGCTGAGATCCCGGTTGTTATTGCTGATATCGGAACAGATTCCGGAACTTATGAAACTCTGATTGTTACTCCGAATGCAGATGGTTCTCAGGAATTAGGAGAGTATGTTCTTCAGTATATGAAAGACAATAATATTACTGGAAGAGCTGCACAGATCACAGGATCCATGGCTAGAAATAATATTAAGGCAAGATATGAGGGCTTTAATGCCGCACTGGAGGAATTTGATGTAGAACTTGCAGATTACAAGCAGATGAGCCAATTTACGCGTGCTGAGGCTGAAGGAATTGCTTCTGATCTTTTGACAACATATGACGATCTTGCAGTTATCTTTACTCATATGGATGAGCCGACCTTAGGTACAGTTAAGGCAGTGCAGAACGCAGATAAAGGAGATTCTGTTATCGTTTGTGGATTCGATGGAACACCTGAGACAGTAACAAGCATTGAGAATGGAGAACTCCTTGCAGCAGCAATTCAGCAGCCTGCACTTATGGGAAAATATGCAGTTCAGACTGCACAGCAGATCTTTAATGGAGAGAATCCGGAAGAGGAAATCGATGTTCCTACACTTCTGGTAACAGCAGAAAATTGCAAAGATGATGATGTGACTAAACAGCTGGAAGAGAACGTATTCCCAGAATCCAAAGCTGAATAATAGAAGGTGATAGAATGAAAATTTTTGATTTAACACAGCCTGTTTACAGTTCATGCCCAGGTTGGCCAACATACAAAGAAACAACGGTTACTCATGAAACTGTTGTTGGTGTGGAAGGGTATACTTCAGAAATTATCAGAATGAATACCCATACAGCTACTCATTTGGATGCGCCGTTCCATTTCTTCCCAGATATGAAAACAATTGATCAGATTCCTCTGGATAAATTTATAGGGAAGGCTGTAATTGTTAATCTGACAGGTGTATCCGGCTGCCATGCCATCGGAGTCAAGGATCTTCTTCCATATGAAGATCTGATCACAGAAGGCAAGATTGTCCTGCTTTGCACTGGGTGGTATAAGAAACGTGGATTCAGTAAAGAATATTATAATGATTGGCCATATCTTTCCGGCGAAGGCGCTAAATGGCTTCTGGACAAAGGTGTTAAAGGTGTTGGTATTGATGGAATGAGTATGGGCGGATGGTATGAGGGTACCGGAAGACCCTGTCACGAAATCTTACTTTCCAATGAGGTATGGTTGTTAGAGGAATTAACATTTCCTGATGAAGTGCTTGAATATAAAGAAGTGGAACTTCATGCAGTACCTTTAAAATTGTTGGGTTGTGGCGGTTCGCCATGTCGAGCATATGCAATAGTAGAGTAATATAAACTATTAAAGAAGATCTTCTTTTACACAAGTACAATGTTGGAGAAGATCTTCTTTTTAAATTAAGGGGAGATCAGCTATGAAAAATATTAATTTTCCAGAAATCAGTTTTCCGATTCAAGGTATAGATTCAGTACCGATGCCTCAGATGGTAAGGATCAGACAAAAATTTGAGGATGACAAAATAGAAGACATTACTTCACATTTACAGCAAAAGCTGGAACAATCTAAAATGGCTGCAAATGCTAAAGGAAAAAGAATTGCGATAACGGTTGGCAGTCGCGGTATACCTCATAATGCGGAAATTGTTCGTACTATTTGCGACAAGTTGAAGGAATGGGGAGCGAAGCCATTTATTGTGCCGGCTATGGGAAGCCATGGCGGTGGTACTGTAGAAGGAAATCTTGAAATTATAAATGGTTACGGAATAACGGAAGAGGCAATGGGCGTACCGATTCTTGCAAGTATGGAGGTTGTTCAGATTGGCTCTATTAATGATGCTGTTGGAACACCTGTATATTGTGATAAATATGCGGCTGAAGCTGACGGGATTGTTTTGTATAACAAAGTTAAAGTTCATACAGATTTTAAAGGCGAGCATGAAAGTGGGTTACTTAAAATGATGGCGATTGGCTTAGCCAAGCATAAAGGTTGTTCCATGTTTCATGCACAGGGATTTGATACTTTTGCAAAGAGAATTCCAATGACAGCAGAAGTTTTTCTTAGTAAACTTCCGGTGCTGTTTGGCGTTGGAGTCGTGCAAAATGCTTATGATGAAATATCAGAAATTGAAGTATATCCTAAGGAGAAAATTATAGAAGGAGATAAAGAGCTTCTTCAAATTGCAAGAAGAAGATTTCCAAGAATGCTTTTCGATAACATAGACCTTCTTATTGTAGATAGAATCGGTAAAAATATTTCCGGTGAGGGTGCTGATCCAAATGTGACAGGACGTGGGTTCATGCCGTATTTCAAAGACGATTTTCATACAAAACGTCTTATGATCCGAGGACTTACAGAGCAGAGTCATCATAATGCCTGCGGATTAGGCCTTGCTGATATAACAACACGAAAGTGTCTTAATTCTGTTGATTGGGAAAGCACATGGGTAAATCTTACAACCAATACCATGATTGATGGCGGGAAAATACCGATGTATCAGAATAATGATTATGAAGCAATCAGAGTTGCGATACGTACCTGTACGAAAATAGATTTTAAAAAAGCACGGGTAGCCAGGATTCGTGACACATTGTCATTAAGTGAATTGGAAATTTCCACAAGCCTGATTCCGGATATTCGTGACAATCTAAATGTTCAAATAATCAGTGATCCATATTTCTGGGATTTTGATGAAGAGGGTTATCTTGCGGATTTTGAATAAGGAGAGATATGAGAAAAATACGTATACTTGCTATTGCACCTTATGAAGGCATGCGTTTACTTTTGCTTGAAACTGCAAAGCTGTTTGATGATATTGAGTGTAATGCTTTTGTTGGAAATCTTGGACAGGGGCTTCTTCTTGCACGTCATAATTTCTATAATGATTATGATATTATTATTTCGCGTGGTGGTACTGCGTCTATGCTTAAAAGTCAGTTGGATATCCCAGTGATTGAGATTGAAACATCTCCCCTCGATGTATTACGTGCCATGCGAGTTGGCGGAAATGTCTCTGAAACTTGCACTGTCATAGGATTCCCTAATATCATCAGCAATGTTGATACGATTTGCCAGCTTATGAAAACCCAGATTAATACGTTATCCATTAACGATAAGAGTGAGGTTGAAAATCTTTTAAAGACAGTCCCATCTACAGGGGATCATATGGTTATTGGAGATATGATTGCTTATACCACAGCTTTAAAGCTTGGCTTGAATGCAGTGCTTATACAAGCAGGGAAAGAATGTGTTGAGGCAGCCTTCATGCGGGCGCGTCAATTGTATTATACGCATCAAAACCTAAGAGAAGAAAATCGTTTTTTACGGAATCTTATCTGGAAACATATGAATCATACAGTTGTTTTTGATGAAAATGGAGAAATTTTTCTCTCAACCCTGGAAAATAACAATGAGCCTATAATTACTTATTTAAGAGAAGAAAGAAATCGCCAGTTCAGCGGAGATGATTGTCACATTATAAAGCAGATCAGTAATATCAGATATTCTATACATTTAACAAAGGAGTATATTACCCAGAAAGAATACACCGTATATTATTTTACGGAGAATAAGGTATCATTGCCTGATATTCGCCGTGGAATTCGTTATTTAGGCCAGGAAGAAGCACAAAAAGAGTTTAATGACAGTATTTATGGCGTGGTTGGAATGGATCCTGATATTTATCAGGAGGTTGAGCTGGTCAATAAAAGTGATCAACCATTGCTGATTTATGGAGAAGATGGAACCTGTAAGGAACAAATTTGCAAATATGTGTATTTACAGAGTCGATGGAATAATCGTCCCCTTGTTGTGATTGATTCATATATGCTGAATAATAAAGCATGGGATTATCTTATGGATCATCACAATTCTCCAATGGCGCAGGATGGATGTACAATTTATTTTAAAAATATAGATGTACTGTCAGTGATTCAGCGATGTCAGCTTATTGCTAATCTTTTAGAGATGAATGTTTGCAAAAGAAATCGGGTTATTTTTTCCGGTGTTTGTAATAAACAGGGCTCTGTGACGGAAACAGGAAAAAACATTCTCGAAGCTTTATGTTGTGTATGTTTATTTGTTGCACCATTATGCTTTCGCAGAAATCAGATAAGTTTGCTTGCAAATAAGTATCTGAATTATATGAATATACGGCTGACGAAACCATTGATAGGAATCGAAACGGATGCTTTACGGTTGCTGGAGGACTATGAATGGCCGCATAATTATACGCAATTTCAACGGGTGATGGAAGAATTGGTTACAGTAAGCCAAAGCAGTATGCTTAATGTTGACGAAGTTCAAACTGTTTTAAAAAAGGAAAATATTATTGCTACAGTGAGTGAAAAGGCGGAGGATGCAAATATTAATTTAGATCTTAATCAAACATTGGATAAAATTAATTATGATATTGTATGCAAGGTCCTTGAAGAAGAACAGGGGAATAAAAGCGCTGCGTCAGATCGGTTAGGAATCAGCAGGTCTACGTTGTGGAGATTTTTGAAAAAGAATCAATGATTTATCTTTTGTGGGTATTTATTGATGCCCGGCTATTTATGAAGTAAGACGAAATTTATTATTGCTTTTTGTGAAAAAAGCGTATAGAATGTCTTGTGTAATGGAATGATATTAATGATGTGGATTTTTTACATATAATGTCAGACATTCTTATTTCAGAAAAAAAGGCAGGTGAACAGAGTGGACAGTTGTGATTCTCATGGGCGAAGTAGTAGCATAGGATGGGAAAATTTGATACCCTTGAAGCAGCACTGTTCTTCTGTTCTGTTTTAATTCTATCAATTCTTTTTTCTTATCCTATGAATCCCTGAAGATAAATTATATCCGATGTGAGATGACACACATTTCGCAGCAAGAATGCCAGTGGTATTCTTAAACATCACATTTTAGAAGCGGAAGACAGATCTGCTTTATTTTGGTGTCCATTTACAGCAGAAAATGGCTAAGGAAGGGGATGCCCTACCCCTTTGCCGGAAATGGAGGAAAGAGGATGGAAAAAAGAACGCAGGATTATACCGGAGAGATCCTGAAAATTATCAGAAGCAATACATCCCCTGCTGTTATGTGCAGCAGGCTGGAAGATTATCATGCGAATGACCTGGCAGAGGTTATGCCGGAGTTGACCGTACAGGAAAGATGTAAGCTGTATCGTATCCTGGACATGGATATGCTGTCAGATATTTTTGAGTATACAGATTCAGATAATGCAGCAGAATACCTGAAAGAAATAGACGTGAAGAAAGGGGCTGCGATCCTTTCAAGGATGGAGACAGATGCCCTTGTGGAAGTGCTGCACAAGATCGATAAGGCGAAAAAACGTCTTCTTCTGGATTTGATGGATGATGAAGTACGTCATGATATTGAAGTGATCGCTTCTTTTGATGATGATGAGATCGGAAGCAAGATGACCACCAACTGTATCATTATCCGTGAGAATCTGACTGTGAAACAGGCAATGAGCAGCCTGGTAGAGCAGGCGGCCAAGAATGACAATATTTCTACATTGTTTGTGGTAACAGAGCAGCAGAAGTTTTACGGAGCCATTGACCTGAAGGATCTGATCATTGCCAGGCAGGATCGGGCACTTGAGGAGCTGGTGGTCACTTCTTATCCATATGTGTATGCTGAAGAGGATATTGATGATTGTATCGAAAAACTGAAGGATTATTCCGAGGATTCCGTTCCTGTACTGGATAATGACAACCGGCTTCTGGGTGTGATCACATCTGCCAATATCATTGATCTGGTAGATGATGAGATGGGTGAAGATTACGCCATGTTCGCCGGCTTGACTGCAGAGGAGGACCTGAAGGAGCCGCTTAAGGAAAGTATGAAGAAACGTATGCCCTGGCTGATCGTTCTTCTGGGCCTGGGCATGGTAGTATCTTCTGTGGTTGGAGTATTTGAGCATGTAGTTACCCAGCTGCCTATTATTATGGCCTTTCAGTCACTGATCCTGGACATGGCCGGTAATGTTGGTACCCAGTCACTGGCTGTTACCATCCGCGTACTGATGGATGAGTCCCTGACTGGCAAGCAGAAGGTGGAGCTGGTATTTAAAGAGATGAAGATCGGTTTATGTAACGGCGGTCTTCTTGGTATATTGTCCTTTGCTGTGATCGGGCTTTATATTTACCTCTTTAAAGGGAAAACCCTGCTGTTTTCCTATGCAGTTTCCGGATGTATCGGCGTGGCATTGCTGTTGGCAATGTTGATCTCCAGTGCAGTAGGTACATGCATTCCGCTGTTCTTTAAGAAGATCAATATTGACCCTGCAGTTGCTTCAGGACCGCTTATCACTACGGTGAACGACCTTGTGGCTGTTGTTACTTATTATGGACTTGGCTGGATTTTACTGATCCAGGTACTGCACCTGGCAGGATAAGGAGAATGCCTCATGCAGGCAGATATTCAGAAATTTGCAGAAGAATGTGGATATCCTCTTTATCTTTGTGCAAAAATGTGGATACACTTTTAATTTTAAGGAAAAGGAGAAATTATAATGGGTTGTACGACTATATTAGTTGGGAAAAAAGCATCTTATGACGGATCCACTATGATCGCCAGGAATGACGATTCAGGCTCCGGACATTTTACACCAAAGAAATTTGTGGTGATCCATCCAGAGGATCAGCCTGTGAAATACAGATCAGAGCTTTCTCATGTGGAAGTAGAGCTGCCATCTGATCCCATGAGATACACAGCTATGCCAAACGCAGTAAAAGGAGTGGGGATCTGGGCTGCAAGCGGCGTGAATGAAGCTGGCGTAGGTATGACAGCTACAGAAACGATCACCTCCAATCCTCGCGTTCTTGGCGCTGACCCGTTGGTGACCTATCAGCCGGCAGGTGAGGATACACCTGAAATCCCGGGAGGGCTGGGAGAAGAAGACCTGGTTTATATTGTACTTCCTTATATTCGCAGCGCCAGAGAAGGGGTGAAACGTCTGGGAAGCCTTTTGGAGAAGTATGGCACCTATGAGATGAACGGAATCGCATTCCAGGATCAGGACGAGATCTGGTGGCTGGAGACCATTGGTGGTCATCACTGGATCGCGCGCCGTGTGCCGGATGATGTGTATGTAGTTATGCCGAATCAGCTAGGCCTGGATCAGTTTGATCTTGAGGACGCTCTTTCCACTGAGAAGGAATATATGTGTTCTTCTGATATGAGGGAATTTATAAATGAGAACCATCTTGATCTGTCCTGGGACGGAGTGCTGAACCCAAGAGATGCTTTTGGCAGCCATGATGACGCTGACCATGTATACAATACACCAAGAGCCTGGATCATGGAGCGTTATCTGAATCCCCATACATATAAATGGGATGGAGCAGATGCGGACTATACACCTGCATCGGATGACATTCCCTGGTGTCTGGTTCCTGAGAAAAAGGTGACAGTAGAGGATGTGAAGTATGTACTTTCCTCTCATTTTCAGGGAACACCATATGACCCATACGGTGCTTATGGAGATCCTTCTATGAAGGGAGCGTACCGTTCTATTGGCATTAATCGGAACGATTTTCTGTCTGTGATCCAGATGCGCCCGGGCATGGAGAAATCCCATAATACATTGGAATGGGTGGCTTTTGCTTCCAATGCATTTAATGTACTTGTGCCATTTTACGCAGATATTGAGGAAACACCGGAATACCTTTCCAATACCACAGGTCAGGTTTCTACAGATAATTTCTACTGGTCCAGCCGTCTGATCGCAGCTATGGCAGATGCTTCCTACAAAAAATCAGTATTCCATATTGAGCGTTATCAGGAAAAGGTAATGGCCAAAGGTCATGAATTGATCTGCAAATATGACCGTCTGCTTGCAAAAGAAACCGATACGAAGAGACAGATGGAACTTAAGAAAGAGGGAAATCAGCAGATCGCAGATATGTTAAAGCGGGAGACAGCAGATACCTTGGATAAAGTATTGTTTGAGCTGAGCAGCCAGATGCGGAATTCCTATTCCAGATCGGACGCATAAAGAGTGAGCGCCTAAAAGGATAAAGATACGAAAACACATATGTAAACATCAGACCGCCCCATTGAACTGTATAAAATGTCAATGGGGCGGTCGAATGTTGTTAATTGTTCTGCACTATTGTTTTACGGTACTTATCTCTTTTTTCTTCCGGAATTTCAAGCATATCCATTGTTTGTTCGATAGTCCAGTTCGTGTTTTTCATTAACTTTTTGATGTTTTCCAGTTCTTTAATTTCCATGCCATCGTCCATTAGCATCTGTCCCAGTCTGGTCATTCGCATTACCTCCCTGATCTCATCTAAATCTGACTTATCCAAAAACTTATCTGCCAGAGCATATAGTATAGCTCTTGTTTTTTCTGCTATAAGTTCATTACTCGGTTTTGTTAGATTTATTGCTGTTTTGAACATTTCTTTACGGCTCATATTCCCAGACATCAATGGAGAAAGAGAAAGAGCAACGTAATCATTTTCGGTGAATTTTTCGTTATTGCTCTGTTTTTGTATTAGTTTTTGGAATATGTCATCTGCATTTTTATCTTTTAGATAAATTGGCTGTATCCGATAAGTGTATAATCCGCAGTCCAATTCGGATTTTACGTCAGTAATCCCACCGGAATAAATGACATATGTAATAACTTTCTTACCGGTCTGCTTGTTTGCTTAAAACTACAACCTGAAAATCTTCAACAGCATATCTGCCATGCCTACAGAATATCCTGCGGATGCAAAACATCCGGTGAGTGCCCCGTCTGTGATCACCATCAGAGGCAGTCTGTCAGAATCTGTATACATCTTTCTGGCAGTCATTTCCTTTTCTTTTCCGAAAGAAGCAAAATAAACACCAGCCTTAGGGAAGACCTGCAAACATTGACGAAATACAGATTCCATGGCAGCTTCTTCATTCTCCAGAATAAATATCAGCTGGTTCTGGATAGCTGAAAAATCATCTTCCATTTCCATAAGTTCATTTAAAATATGCTGGGTTGGCTCTTTGCCAGGATCTAACCAGAACAGGATCCTTCGCGTACCATCGGTGATCCGGGAAATGGTATCCGTATTGCCAGCCTGATCCCTTAAATTAAAATCTGGAATCGGATGAGGGTTCATCATCTGATCCGGATGGATATTTCTGTGACGAAGGCTAATCCTGTGAGTTTCACCTTTCGCTACATGAAAATCATAGCGGCTGGCGAAAATAGTACCGGAAGGCAGCCGGTTGGAAGTGATCACCCGATAATAGCCAGGTTCTACATCCAGTGTGATACCTGTCTTCTGCCAGGGAATATCCTCCAGTTGGAAAAAAAGATAGCCGTTTTTGTCAGCCTTTGCAAGGGCCCAGTTCCTGGAATAGGTCCAGTCATACTGCTCTTCACCGGTAATAACAAGACGGGCATCCTTCCTGCGGCTTTCATGGATCTGTGCAAAACCTTTGTTTTCCCAGTACTCCATGGCACCATCCTCAGGATTCAGTCTTGCAGGAATTCCAAGAGTACGGGCAATTGCTACAAAAAGAATGGCACGGGATCGGCTTCCTGCAATTTTCAGGCGTAGGGCAGCAGCCGGGGTTGTATAAACAGTTCTTCTTTCCTGCTGGTCATTTTCCTGAATGTTATCTTCAATCCACTGCCAGATCAGGAAAGGTTTGCTGCGGAACTGATCCTGTTGCTCCTGTGAAAAATAGCCCAAAATGCTTCTACGCCATTTGGTCAGGATCTCATCATCAATCCTGGGATTCCATATATAATGAAGAAAGAAATCTCTGGGGAACATTTCGCCGTACACAGAGGCCTCTCGGTAGTGCTCGTCCAGAATCTCAGGATAAACATCCTTCTGGTCTTTTTCGGAAAGGACAGACATCAGTTCTTCCATTACCTTCAGCTCGTGGCCAAAAAGACAGTTGCGCCATAAAGGCTGGAACTTGGCTGCTTTATGTCTGCATTTGGCAGATTCGGCAGCAACCCGGTCATTATTTGCTTTTTCCAGATCTGCGGGAAATGGTTCCAGGTTTCCTACCGTGTCATCCGGGGCGGTCATATTAAAGTCTTCCCATTCGTCTTCAAGAAAGCCCTCTCCCAGCATGCACTCAAAATGGTCGTCCTCTCTGGTGTTGATCAGGCATTCACCATAGGTCTCTCCATAAACGGCACAGATATGCAGACTGCCAAAGCCTGTAACAAAAGAAACACAGCCATTGGCATCTGTACGAAGCCTGGCAACAGGGGTAAACTGGGAATAATTAAGGATCTCAGCACGGACATCCGCATCTGGGACAGAACATCCGTCCAGATCTGTTATATGGATGGTGATCCGTTTGGTGTGGGCATATCTGGGAAGCTGGTTCAGCATCAGATTCACATCATCCATACCGATCACATCCTCATTCTCTGGCGGAATCTTGTCAAACCAGCGGGAACGGATCATCATGGCTCTTGAAGCTGCATTGGTAAACCAGCCCCGATCCAGGTCTGCCTCCGGTTCACAGGCACCAAGATAATGCCAGTCACCGTCACACCATACCTCCACCCAGGCGTGGTTGTCATCGCAGTGGGACCATCTGGGCACATACACTTGTCTGGCAGGAATCCCTGCACTTCGCAGTACATTTACTGCAAATACAGACTCTTCCCCACATCTGCCAAAACCATGACGGTAAACATCCAGTGCAGAGCTGGTGCGGCAGTCAGTGGACTGGTACATGGCTTCCTGACAGCACCAATGGTTGATTTCGAGGATAGCCTCTTTCATGGAAAGACCCTGGATCCGTTTGTTGATCTTTTCCCAGAAAAGGGTACGGCAAGGCTTGATCTCTTCCTCGTTGACCCTGTGAAAAAGAACATAATTCAGATACAGCTCTTCGGAAAGCTGAGACCTATATGGAGAGTTTTTCCAAAGATAAATCCCCTGCCAGGCAAAATCCAGAAAGGTATCAAAAGAATAATTGCCTGCATCGCTATAGGGCATACATACATAAAGGTATTTCAGCGCAAGAATCACATCCGGATTCAGTGCATCCATTCTTTTGCTTATGTGAGCTGCAATGCCAGGAAGCTTCTGGCAAAAAGTTTCAAATTGTTTTTCGATTCTGGAACGGTTGTTTTCAAGAAACATGATAAGCCTCCTTATGATGAGTCAGGATTTCTTTGACCTGACGAATCTGAGATGCACTGGTACGCAGGATCTGAAATTCATCCAGGGATGCGGCACCCATGGAAATCTCTTTTTTACGGTAAGTCATAGGACTTTGAAAAAGGGCCTTACCGGACATATGCCAGGCATGGGCACCGATGTAAGGTAAAAGCTCTTTTAAAGTCTGAGGATTGATCCCACCGCCTGCCATGATGCTGATACGGCCCTCTTCATGGCTCACCAGCTGGCGAAGCAGTTCTTTGCCCTGGCAGCAGTTATTCTGTTGACCAGAGGTCAGGATAGTATGTATGCCAAGCTCTTTTGCCTGTTCCATAGCAGCAAAAGGATCTGCACAAAGATCAAAGGCCCGGTGCAGGGTAACACACATATCTCCGGCGGCCTGGATCAGCTGCTTCATGCGTGTCAGATCCAGAGTACCGTCCGGACATAGCACACCGATCACAACCCCCTGGGCGCCAAGGTCTTGGAACATCTCGATCTCTTTTAGCATGATATGAAATTCATGCTCTGTATAACAGAAGTCCCCATATCTGGGACGGATCAGTATGTGGACAGGAAGCTCCACAGCCGCCTGTACTTCCTGAAAAAGACAGGGACTGGGTGAGGTTCCGCCAATCACAAGATTACCACAAAGCTCCAGCCTGGATGCACCACCCTCCTGGGCTGCCAGGGCAGATTCTGTGGAATCCACACATACTTCAAGTATGTCGCTTTCCATTTCCATAAGAAAAATCCTCTCGATAATCCATTCAATAAATGTGCTATTTTGTATTTTAACATTGGAGATAACTGGTGTAAACATGGCTAATTGCATAAAATCCAATTCTAAAAACCTCGAATATTTATATGATTCTTGGATTTTTCATATATTCACACAAAGTTTCTTCTTGTTATAATAACACCATCAAAGGAAGCAATCCAGACATGGATATGTAAGATAATAAGGAGGATATTTAAGTATGAAGAAAAAAGTTGTATCAGTTATGTTGACTGCTGCTATGACAGTAGGAATGATGACAGCAGGAAGCCTGAATATGGTAGCTGCAGAAGAGGCAAATTCCGATGAGGAAGCGATCACAGCCACCCTTACTGTATGGGGACCTTCAGAGGATCAGGCAGAGGAGAACGGACAGTGGCTTCAGACAATGTGCGATCAGTTCAATGAAGCTCATCCGAACTGGGATCTGACCTTTGAGTATGGCGTTTGCCCGGAGGGCGAAGCAAAAGCCACCGTAACACAGGACGTTGAAGGCGCTGCAGATGTTTATATGTTTGCAAACGACAATCTGCCGGATCTGGTTTCTTCTAACGCAATTTCCAGACTTGGTGGTGACACAGAGGCAGCTATTAAAGAGACAAACTCACAGGAGATCGTTGATTCTGTATCCATTGACGGTGCAGTATATGGTGTTCCTTTCACAACAAATACATGGTTTATGTACTATGATAAATCCGTATTCAGCGATGATGATGTGAAGAGCCTTGATACAATGCTTGAAAAAGGAAAGGTTTCCTTCAAACTTACAGATTCCTGGTACATTGCTTCCTTCTATGTAGCAAACGGATGTACACTGTTTGGTGAGGACGGAACAGATGAAGCTGCTGGTGTTGACTTCTCCGGCGATAAAGGAACACAGGTTACAGATTATCTGGTAGACCTTGTTGCTAATCCAAACTTCACAAACGATGCTGATGGATCTGGCCTTTCCGGTCTTCGTGATGGTTCTATCAATGCAGTCTTCTCAGGATCCTGGGATGCAGCAGCAGTAAAAGAAGCACTTGGCGACAACTTTGGCGTAACAGCTCTTCCAACCGTTACTATCAACGGAGAAGAGAAACAGCTGAAATCCTTTGCAGGATCCAAAGCAATCGGTGTAAACCCGAACTGCGAATACCCACAGGTTGCTGTAGCTCTTGCAAGCTACCTTGGAAGCGCAGATGCACAGAAAGCTCACTATGAGATGAGAAGTGTGATTCCTTGCAACACAGAGCTCCTTGCAGACGAAGCAATCAGCAGCGACGCTCTTGTAACAGCACAGAATGATACATTCAATACAACATCTATTATTCAGCCATTCGTAACAGCTATGAATAACTACTGGACACCGGCAGAGAACTTTGGTAAATCCCTTGTAAACGGAGAAGTTACTCATGACAATGCTGCTGAAATGACAGAGAATTTCAACACAAGCATGAACACCTCCGCAGTTGAATAATTAAACTTTTAAACTGAAATGACCTGAGGGCATTGCCACATAGATATTGAGGCAATGCCCTTAGTGATGAAAAAAGAAGAGGGAAAAGTATGGCAATCTGGAAAAAGAAAGCAAAACAATTTGATGAACCTTACAAGGTGAGTAAGGCCATTACCAAAGGAAATGCAGCCACAAAACTTTCCATGATCATTATGGGATTCGGGAACATTGCTCATAAGCAGGTGATTAAGGGACTGCTGTTCCTTGCCATGGAAGCAGCATATATCTGGTTCATGGTGACAAGCGGTATCACAAATCTGGAACACTTCATTACACTGGGCGGAAATGCACAGGAAGAGGTGTGGAATGAAGCAAAAGGTATCTACGAATACACAGCAGGAGACATGACGCTCCTGTTTCTCCTTTATGGCGTTGCTACCGTGTTTTTGACCGGTCTGTTCATCGTGACCTGGCGGGCAAATATGAAGAGCGCCTATGAGGCAGAGTGCCGCACAAAAGAAGGCAAACATGTGAACAGCTTCCGTGAGGATTTCAAAAAACTGTTTGATCAGAAGCTGCACTGGACACTTCTTACACCGCCGATTACCGGCATTCTTGTATTTACTATCCTGCCTCTTGTATTTATGATTTGTATGGCTTTTACCAGCTACAGTAAGGTAGGAGACCATCTGACCCTGTTTAACTGGGTAGGGCTGAAGAATTTTGCTACCGTGCTTGGCATGGGGAACACCATTGGCAAGACCTTCTGGTCAGTGCTTGGATGGACTCTGGTATGGGCAGTGTTCGCAACATTCTTGAACTATATCCTTGGAATGCTGCTGGCAATCATTATCAACAGAAGAACTACAAGGATCAAAGGCTTCTGGAGATTCTGCTTCATGCTTTCCGCAGCAGTTCCCCAGTTCGTATCCTTACTTCTTATGAGAAGTATGTTAAGAGAGAGCGGCCTGATCAATGTTATGCTGCAGAATGCAGGGATCATCAACAGCCCGCTGCCGTTTCTGTCTGATCCTACATGGGCAAGAGTGACGGTTATTATTGTCAACCTGTGGATCGGTATTCCATTTACCATGATGCAGGTAACTGGTATCCTTCAGAATATTCCAAATGACCTGTATGAGGCTGCAAAAGTGGATGGAGCCAATTCCGTTACCATCTTCTTTAAGATCACCCTTCCATACATGCTGTTTGTTACAACCCCATACCTTATTACAACCTTTACCGGAAACATCAACAACTTTAACGTGATCTTCCTTCTGACCAAGGGCGAACCGGTTCCGGTAGGCTATACAGCAGGTAAGACCGATCTTCTGGTAACATGGCTGTACAAGCTGACCGTTGATCAGCAGTATTTCAATGTAGGCGCAGTTGTAGGTATCCTTACATTCGTGATTCTGGCTATCGTATCACTTGTTACATACAGAAACAGCGGTTCTTACAAGAATGAGGAGGGATTCCAATAATGAACGAAAAAAAGACAGGATCTATGCGGAGAAAAGGGACTATTTCCGATACGATCGTACATGTATTGCTGGCTGTCCTGGCGGTGATCTGGGTTATCCCGATCCTGTGGATCGTACTGCTTAGCTTCAGCTCTCAGAAGGGATCCTATGTTACCACATTTTTCCCGAAAGGATATACCCTTCACAACTATGCGCGGCTGTTTACGGATACACAGAACCTTGATTTCCCACAGATGTTTAAAAACACATTTATTATTGCCTGCTTCGTATGCCTGATTTCCACTTTCTTTGTACTTTCCATGGCATACTGTACTTCAAGACTTCGTTTCAAAATGCGTAAACCATATATGAATGTGGCAATGATCCTGAAATTGTTCCCTGCATTCATGTCCATGGTTGCCGTATATTATATTCTGAAGGTTCTGAACCTGACAGACGGCGCCATGATCCGTGTGGCACTGATCCTGGTATACAGTGGTGGCGCAGGTATAGAATTTCTGATCGCCAAGGGATTCTTTGATACCATTCCCAAGGCACTGGATGAGGCGGCATACCTTGATGGCGCTACCAGATTCCAGGTATTTACAAAAGTAACCATACCATTAAGTAAACCGATTATTGTATATACGGTTCTTACTTCTTTCCTGAATCCATGGCTGGATTTCATCTTTGCAAAGGTAATCTGCCGTGCAAATGCCAAATACTATACAGTATCCGTTGGTTTGTGGAAGATGCTTGAGAAAGAGTATATTGATAAATGGTACACTAGCTTTGCAGCAGGTGCAGTATGCATCTCCATTCCGATCGCGATCCTGTTTGTATTCATGCAAAGGTATTATTCGGATGGACTTTCAGGAGCTGTTAAAGGCTGATCTGATGAGGTAAGCTATGAAAGTAAGTCTGTGCAGGTTTCACTGGCAGGATTTCAGAAGAGGCCAGGAACGATGTTTTCTTTTGACTAATGGACTGGGTGGTTATTCTTCCCTGACTGTGATCGGAGATACAGCAAGGAATGACCATGCACTGTTTATGGCAGCAGAGAAGGCGCCTAATAAGCGGGCACGTCTGATCTCCAATGTAGAGGAATATCTGGAGATCCAGGGGAAAAATACCGGGCTTTTCTCCCAGGAATATGTAAACCGGACAAAGAATCAGGAGGGCTTTCGTTATCTGGAAGCCTTTGAGATGGAGATGTTTCCTACCTGGCATTATCAGGTGGGAGACGTATCTGTAAAAAAGGAGCTGTTTATGCTTCAGGGGGAGAATACCATTGCCCTCAGGTATCAGCTTTCCCAGAAAATAGCAAAAGAAGTGATCCTTCATGTGTCTCCGCTTCTGGCCTTTGTTCCAAAAGGTAAAAATCCTGCAAAAGACCAGGTATTTACAGTAGAAGAGAATTATATTGCAGGGAATGGCCTGGTGCTTCATCAGAAGCATAATGGTACCCTTGTAAAAAAAGAAATTGCATTTTCTCAGGATCTGTACTATGATCAGGATGCCAGAGATGGTCGTGATTCGGTAGGGACAGCCCTGCAGAATCATGAGATCTGTTTTAAGATGGACGATTATTCCAGGGAGTTTTATCTGATCTACAGTCTGGACCGGAGAGTGGATGAATGCGACGCAAATACTATTTCCGGATGGATCCGGCACGCTAAGGAGGACAGACAGGCACTGATTCGGCACAGTGGCCTGAAAAGCACTGCAGGACAGACGCTTGCAGCAAGTGCTTTTCAGTACCTGGCACACAGAGAGTCCACAGACGGCAAGACGATCCTGGCAGGTTTCCCATATTTTGAGGACTGGGGAAGAGATACCATGATCGCACTTTCCGGGTGCACACTGGCACTTGGACTGTATGAGGAGTGCAAAAGCATCCTGAAAACCTTTATGATGTATTGCAGGAAGGGGCTGATGCCCAACCTATTTCCTGAAGGCGATAAAGATCCCTTTTATAATACGGTAGATGCACCGCTTTTATTTATCAATGGTGTGTATGAATATTATAAAGCCACCAATGATGAGGAATTTCTTAAAGAAGCCTATCCTGTGATGGCAGATATCGTATACTGGTATTGCAGAGGCACAGATTATCATATCCATATGGACTGGGACTGCCTGGTTATGGCCGGTGCGGGCAAAGAGCAGCTGACCTGGATGGATGTGCGGATTAATGATGAGCTTCCTACGCCGCGCCATGGTAAGGCGGTGGAGATCAATGCATACTGGTATAATGCACTGAAGATCCTGGAGGAGTTGTCATCGCTTGTAGGTCAGGAGGCCAGGGATTATCAGAAGCTGGCCAGCACAGTAAAGAAAAGCTTTCTGGAGAACTTCTGGATGGAAGACAAGGGCTGGCTGAAGGATGTGGTAAATGGCACAGCAGAGGAAGAACAGTTCCGCTGCAATCAGGTATTTGCCTTATCCATGCCTTATACTATGCTTTCCAAAGAGCAAGGCAGACGACTGCTTGCGGCTGTACGGGAAAGACTGTATACGCCGGTTGGTCTTCGTACCCTGGATCCGGCAGATCCGGCATTTCATCCGGTATATGGCGGCAGTCAGCCGGAGCGGGACAGAGCCTACCATCAGGGAACGGTGTGGACCTTCCCATTAGGAGCGTATTACAGGGCTGTGCTTGCCTGTGCAGAAGACCAGGAGACGGCAAAAGAGGAGATCCGGCAGGATCTGACTCTTTTGGAAGGATGGCTTACAGAAGGCTGCCTGTTTCATCTGGCAGAGATTTATGACGGGGAGAAGCCGGTGGCATCCAGAGGCTGTTACGCACAGGCCTGGAGCGTTGGCGAGATTGTGAGAGTTTATAAATTAATAGAAGAATAAATGCCGAAGGAGGACTATTTGCCAAAATAGTCCTCTTTTTGGCGACAAGATTGATTATTGGAGACTAGATTAAGATGCAGATTATTGAGACATACGGAAAATATATAGAGAAATTTGGAAATGAGGATCCTGCAAAGGCCAGATGGCTTTTGAAAACCGGCTGGTCTGCCCAGAATCTGAAATTTCGTTTTGCACCGGATAAAAGGCTGATCCCTGCGCACAGATATCTGGCCCACCTGATGATGAACACCATGCTGGCACCCTTAAAAAGACCGGAAAAATGTTCTGTCGTCAGCATTTTCACACCCTGTGAGCTGCTTCATGAGGTGGGACTTAGCCCATACAATGTGGAAGCTTTTTCCTGCTACCTTACAGCCTCTGCAGCAGAGCGTGCCTGCCTTCAGCAGGCAGAGGATCAGGGGATTTCCGAGACCCTTTGCAGCTACCATAAAACCTTTATCGGGGCAGCAGACCGGGGGATCCTTCCCAGGCCGAAGTGTATCGTTTATACCAATCTGGTATGTGATGCAAACCTTCTTACCTTCCGTTATCTGGCAGATCTGTATCAGGTTCCGGTCTTTGCCATTGATGTGCCCTTTGGGCAGAGCCATGACAATGTAAAGTATGTGGCAGAACAATTGGAGGAACTGGCCGCTTTCCTAGAAAAGTGTACAGGCCATCCCATTAATGAAGACAGCCTGAAGGAGCGGCTTTGCATAAGCAGACGCACTCTGGAGAATATTTCCAGGTTTCAGTCTCTTAGAAAAGACAGGTGTATTCCTACGGATCTGGTGACGCCCCTGTATGAAGGCATGACCAACAACATTCTTCTTGGAACAAAAGAGGAAGAGGGATATACCGCTCGGCTGCTAAAGGATGTTTTACAGGCAGGCCCTGCAAAAGGAAAGAAGATCTACTGGATGCATACCATTCCTTTTTGGTCTGATGCAGTAAAAAAAGAGCTGATGTTTCAGGAAAAAGCCCAGATCGTAGGCTGCGAGCTGGCACATACCTTTGATCTTGATGAATACGATTTTGATCCCCAGAAGCCTTATGAAGCAATGGCTGCAAGGATGGTTTACCATGCATTGAACGGAAGTGCTTCCCGCAGGATCGAAAATGGGATTAAAAATGCGAAAAGAGCAGGGGCAGATGGTGCTGTGTGGTTTGGACACTGGGGCTGCAAGCACACGCTGGGAGCGTCCAGGATCGCAAAAAAGAAGTTTGAGGAGCAGGGAATCCCGTTATTGATCCTGGATGGTGACGGTTGTGACAGAAGCCATGGAGGGGAAGGCCAGACAGCAACCAGACTTGGTGCTTTTCTGGAAATGCTTCAGGCATAATAAGTGAGGACATGATGAATAATAACAAAATATATTATGTGTGCAAATATACACCAATAGAACTGCTGGCTGCAATGGGAGCCAGCTGCGAAAATCTGAATGGAATGCCGGGGAATTTTGAACTTGCAGAGCAGATGGTCCATCCTAATATCTGCGGCTTTGGGAAAGCTGTGCTGGAAGCTGTTATGGAAGGACAGGTGAAGGAGCTGGTTCTTGTGAACTGCTGTGATACCATCCGCAGTGTTTATGATGTGCTGGAAGACATGGGAAAGCTGGATTTCCTTTATATGGTAGACATGCTGCATGGGGAAGGCTGCTGCAGCCGGGAGAGGACTGCTCTTCAGCTGAAAGGCCTGGCAAAGGCATATGCAGAATATAAAGGACAGGATTATCTGCAGATGTTTTGCAGGGAAGCATTTGCAAAGGCATTTGTACCGCCGGTGAAAGAAAAAGGAGCCCATTTAAGCGTTATGGGTGCCAGAATGGGCAAGGAACTATATGAAATGGTACAGAAATCCATGCCATATCCGGTAGAGAACGATTCCTGTGTAAATAATCGTTCTGTAGGAGAGGCAAAGCCTCCCAAAGAGAAGGATTTTGATAAGCTGATGGACTGGTATGCAGGAGAACTTCTGGGTCAGATGCCATGTATGCGTATGATGGATCATACAGGCCGGAAACAGCTGTACCAGGATCCGGGTCTGAAAGGAATCATATACCATACAGTAAAATTCTGTGATTTTTACAGCTTTGAATATGCAGAACTTAAGCAGCATGCAGCAGTGCCTTTGTTGAAGATCGAGTCGGATTATACTATACAGAGCAGCGGACAGCTTCTTACCAGACTGGAGGCATTTGCAGAAAGCCTGGTGCAGGATGAACGGAAAGGACAGGAACGGAAAATGGGAAAAGGTTATTTTGCAGGCATTGACAGCGGATCCACCAGTACAGATGTGGTGATCCTGGATAAAAACAGACAAATCGTAGCCGGGATCATCCTGCCTACCGGCGCAGGGGCTGCCATTGGTGCAGAACGTGCCCTGGAGGAGGCCCTGAAGGATGCTGGGCTTACAAGAGAAGATATTGATGCCCTGGTTACTACCGGATATGGGCGGACAGCCATCCAGGATGGAGATAAAAGTATTACAGAGATCACCTGCCATGCAAGAGGAGCCCATTACCTGGATACTTCTGTGCGTACTGTGGTGGATATCGGAGGACAGGACAGCAAGGTGATCCGACTGGACGAGCAGGGGAATGTAGTGAATTTTGTTATGAATGATAAATGCGCTGCCGGAACCGGCCGTTTTCTTGAGATGATGGCCAGAACTATGGAGATGAGCCTGGATCAGCTTGGAAATTGCGGCATCCAATATAAAGAAGACATTACTATTTCCAGTATGTGTACGGTTTTTGCCGAATCAGAGGTGGTTTCCCTGATCGCCCAGAATAAAGAAACAGATGATATAGTCCATGGCCTTAATAAGGCAGTGGCTGCCAAGACAGCAGCCCTTGTAAAGCGGGTAGGCGGAGAAGAAAAATATATGATGACTGGCGGTGTTTCCAGGAATCAGGGCCTTGTAAAAACCCTGGAAGAACGGCTGGGCACAAAGCTTGTGATCAGCGAACAGGCACAGCTTTGCGGTGCACTTGGAGCCGCACTTTTTGCTGCTGATATGGTGACACAGGCCTGAAAGGTGAAAAGCATTGCACTAAAGAGCCGGATTGGGTATAATGTGACCTATAAAGTGTTAAAGGAGTAGCATTATGGGGATTTGGGCTTCCATTAAGAACAAGCTGAGAAGGATTGTTCCGGTGCCGAGGACTTACCTGGATAAGAAGCTTGGCGATATGGAAAAAGAAAATAAACGTCAGAGCAAGGTGATCGGAGATCTTCAGAAAGCATCTCTTGCCCAGACAAAAGCGATCGAAGAGCTGAAGGCTTTTATTGAGCAAGAGTTCAGACGCAGGGATGACTGGCCGGTGCGTAATGCCCAGCTTCGCACAGAAGCTGCAGGCAGGCCGTTGTGGGTGATCAAGTGCCCGGCGCCGGAAGGACCGGTAAAGGTACGCTGGGGAGATTACGCATATGCAGTGACTCTGAAGCGTTATCTGGACAGACTTGGCGTGTATACAGTGGTAGACACCAGGGAGGACTGGGGCTGCGAGGAAGACGCAGATGTGGTGCTGGTGCTTAGAGGCTGTCATTTCTACAGACCTGACAGAAGGAATGCCAGATGTTTGTACATTATGTGGAATATCAGCCATCCGGAGATGATCACTCCGGAGGAATATGAATTATATGACGTAGTATGTGTAAGCTCTAATTACTATGCCAAATGTTTGCAGGAAAAGGTAAAAGTGCCGGTACTGCCGCTTCTTCAGTGTACAGATACAGAGCTGTTTTATCCGGCGGAGGAGTCCGGAGATGACCAGAGCGCAGTACAGGCTAAGGGAGACTATATTTTTATAGGCAATTCCAGAGGCGTTGCCAGACGATGCGTGATCTGGTCTGCCCAGAATCAGCTTCCCCTTAAGATCTGGGGCAGCGGTTGGAAGGCTATGCTGGGACAGAATAAGGGCATGGTTCAGGATACATCCATTGAGAACAGTCAGATCCCGGATCTGTACCGCAGTGCAAAGGCTACCTTGAATGACCATTGGAAGGATATGTTGGATTACCAGTTTGTAAATAACCGTATTTTTGATGCGCTGGCCTGCGGACTGCCTGTGATCTCAGATTATTGTGAAGAACTGAAGGAGATCTTTCCGGACGCAGTTCTTTACTATAATAATAAAGAAGAGTTTGATGATTGCATCATGCAGCTGGAGACACATTATGATGAGATCAAAGAGAAGGTGGCAAAGCAGTGGCCGCTGATCCGGGAGCAGTATTCCTTTGAGGCGAGAGCCAGGGAGCTTCTTAAGATCGAAGAAAAATACAGACATACGAAGACAGCTAAGCAGCAAGGAGAATTATGAAAATACTCATTATCATTCCTGCCTACAATGAGGCAGGATGTATAGAAACAGTGGTGGACAATCTGATCCGGAATTATCCCCAGTATGATTATGTGGTGATCAATGACGGATCCACCGACGATACACGTAAGATCTGTGCCCGAAGAGGCTATAATTTCATGGATCTTCCGGTTAATACCGGGCTTTCCGGAGCTGTGAAAAGCGGCATGCGCTATGCCAATTATTACGGCTATGATTATGTACTGCAGCTGGATGGAGATGGACAGCATGATCCGGCATATATTGCAGATATGATCGATGAGATGGAGCGGACCGGCTGTGATATCGTGATCGGTTCCAGATTCAAGACAGAGCGTAAGCCCATCAACTCACGTATGATCGGCAGCCAGATCATTACAACAGCCATCTGGCTGACCACAGGCGGCAAGTATATCGGGGATGTGACCTCCGGCATGCGCCTGTTCAATAAGAAGATGATCAAGCATTTCGGTTACAACATGCATTACAGCCCGGAGCCGGATACACTGGCATACCTGTTGAACTGTGGAGTTGATATCCGTGAGGTGCAGGTACACATGTCTGAACGTATTGCAGGAGTCAGCTACCTGAATTTCAAAAATTCCGTGTGGTATATGATGAAAATGCTTTTCTCGATCCTGCTGTTCCAGTGGGTACGGAAAAGGTGAAAGGAGAGTAGACCATGACCATTACATTAAGGGCGCTGCTGGTAGTGGCAGCATTGATTACAGTGATCTGGATCCTGCGGCAGATCCGGAAGTTCAAGGTCAAAATGGAAGATGCCATTTTCTGGATATTTTTTGCAGCGATATTGCTTATCCTTGCTATTTTTCCGGAAATCTGCTTTGAATTGAGCAAGCATCTTGGATTTATGTCACCCTCTAACCTGGTATTTGTGATCATCATTTTCCTTCTGGTAGAAAAGATCTTTACCCTATCACTTATCGTGTCCCAGCTGGAGGAGAAGATCTCTATCCTGTCCGCTGAAGTGGCGCTTCGCTCCAAGGCCGCAAACCGCCGCCTGAACGACGATGAGGAGATCACCCGCGAGCTGGAAGAACGTGAGGGAGAGATAGAGGGAGAATCAGGAAAGCCATCCTGAGAAAGAAAAGCAGAAATAATTATATGGAATCGAATCGCTGTGAGATGGCCTGCCAAGAACTATTTTATATGCCTTGTTTTGATAAGAAAATGGAAATTTATCAATTGTCACATTGATAGGAAAGGAGCATTCATGAAAATGGTAAAAGAGATAAATGATTTCAAGCGTTTTATTGAATTAAATAGAGACAGACTATATGCAAGTGCTGAGAAGGCAGATGATATAGCGTTAGATGATGAGTGGATGCAAGAAGATCAGTGGGATGAGATTTATAAACAAGGAGAGAAAAAAGATGGGAAAATATAATTTAGGTGAAGTATGGTGGACTCAGTTCCCATTTCAGGAGATAAAAGTATCAAAACGCAGGCCAGCGATTGTCATTGATAAAAATACCATTGCTGTTCTTGCCATGATGGTTACGAGTAAAGCTAAGAAAAATCCGTACAGTATTAGAATTGATGATTGGCAAGAAGCTGGATTGACAAGAGAATCATGGGCAAGAATTGACAGGATCATTCAAATGGATGAATGGCGAATGGAAAAGAAAATCGGTGATTTGTCTGAAAGTGACCTATTGAAAATAACGCAGTTGGTTACAGAACATTTGTCAGAAAAATATCATGAATTTTCTCTATTGGCTATTACAAATCCGACGGGTAAGTATTTGCAGGTTTATGATGAGAGATGGAAATGCTGGTTATTTCCATATTACCGAACAGAAGATCCAAACAAGGAAAATATAGATAAGCATGCAAGTGATTTGGTTAAAATGCAAGTTACAACATCATACGTTACCAGTGCTCTCCATTGTAAATATTCTGAAAGTGATCAAGTGTATAAGCAATATAAACATATACTGTACAGTCTTGCATTGAATGATGTACCAGAATGCATGAAAGGTGATATTTTTGAACTGGACGGTAAGAAATATGCTTGGAAATCTATTGAAGAATTAGAAGCAGATAGTAATGTGATGGATAAAAATGATGACATTGTTGCTTTTGTGAAGACAAAATGCAAATAGGTGGAGAAATCAAGACAAAAGGCAGGTTAGAGGCTTATGATCAGTCATACATTTGCAGTATGTGCATATGGGCAATCCCCATATCTTGAGAAAAGCATCCGGTCTGTAGTACAGCAGTCGGTAAAGTCTAGGGTGATCGTATGTACATCCACACCCAGTGACTACATCCGTGATCTGGCAGAGAAATATCACCTGCCATATTACGTGAGAGAAGGCACCAGCAGCCTTCAGGATGACTGGAATTATGCCTATGACCAGGCTGAGACAGAATACGTGACCATTACCCATCAGGATGATATTTATCATCGGGATTATCTGAAATATATGGATCAGTATCTGGGGAAGCATCCGGATACGCTGATCGCCATGACGGATTACCGCATTATTAACCAGCACCAGCAGGTTCGGTGGGATGTAAGTCTTCTGATCAAGCAGATCATGAAGCTGCCCCTACGGATTTCGGGTCTGGCAGATAAGTGCTGGGTCAAGCTGGGAGTGCAGTCACTGGGAAACGGGATCTGCTGTCCGTCTGTATGCTATCATAAGGCCATACTTGGGAAAAGTATTTTCCAGTCTGGCTATCATTACGCACTGGACTGGGATGTGTTTGTCCAGATCGCCAGGAAAAAGGGAAGATTTACCTATATTCCTAAAGAATTGTTCTACTACAGGATACACGATGGCGCCACTACAAAGGCCTGTTTGAAGAATCAGGAGAAGACCAGGGAAGAACTGGAGATGTTCGGGAAGTTCTGGCCTGCACCGGTGGTGAAGCTTTTGATGCGGTTCTATAAGATTGGATATAAGAGTTATGAAAAGTAACTTGTCCTAGTACGGGAAAAACATTCAGAATAAAGGAAATCAAGAAAACCTTCAAATTACTGAAAGTGATAAATGATTCACACAGTGATTTGAAGGTTTTTGTTCGCTCAATGTTTCTTAATATTTTAGTATCTGTTCAGGAAAAAACAGATCTTCAGGGCAAGTCGACCGCCAGCTGTTGGACGAAGATGAGGTCTATAAGTAAGACGCTTCCACCAGATGATAAGTCCTTTTTGGTCTGTCCCGAATAATTTCAGGATTTTTTGATTCTCTTCTGATACAGAAGAAGCATATTCCTGATAAAAACGGGAGATAACATAATGGGTTTCAGACATGGAACTTCCCAGGATATCATGAGAAATCCAGTTTCTGATCAAAGATCTTGTGCTTTGATTTTCAGTAGTCACAGCCAGACCGTGACGGCGATAATAGGCAGTTGGGGTGGGGTCATATAGGATTTTGCCGAAAGCCGCGGCCAACTTCTGCATCCATCCATCATGAGGAAGATTCCTGCGGTCAGAAATCTTCAGGGCAGTATTTCTCAGGCACTCATTGATCATAATAGAAAACCCAAAAGCGGGTGTATAAAAAAGTACATCTTTAAAACCGATAGGAAGGGAAACCTGAGGTGCAGGTGATCTTTGAGAAAGATCTTCATTACAAAGATAAAAGCTGGAAAAATAAAGGAGAGGCAGGCTGTTATCATGTGCAGTAAGAAATTTGACACCCTGCATAAGCTTATCAGGAAGCCAGACATCATCCTGGTCACAGAAGGAATAGATATCAGCATTGCCACACTTCTGAAGAAGAGTCCAGAAGCTTTCCATATAGCCCAGGTTTGAGTTGGAAAGGTTGGGCAGTATATTGATTTTGGAGGCATATTCCGGATGCTGCTCTTTATATTGGTCAATCAATGCCAGGGTATTATCGGAGGATCCATCATCACGGATAAAAAGAGTGAAATTCTGGTAGGTTTGCTGAAAAATACTGTGCAGTTGTTCCAGAATATAATTGGAACCATTATATGTGGATAATAAAATGTGTACCTTTGGATCGTTCATAACAACTCCTTATACTCAATCTTTTTTTGTGAACTGATAATAACGGATTCCTATACATTTTGTGAAAAGCCTGCGGAACCAGGGGAATATCGCAGTAATCAGGTTTAGAATATGATAACAGAACAATACCTTTTCTTTTCCATAGATCATAGGAGTGTTTTTCCATGGCGTCTGCGCTTTATAGGAATCATATACCTTCCGATATGGACTGAAATTGCCGTGTACCCAGGGGCGTTCTTCACCTAGGTAATGAATAATGGAAGGATGTCGGATGATTTCTTTATATGTTGTACGACTGGAAACTTTATATGCAGGCTGATATTTACGGATAAAATAATATGGAAAATAATATAATACCGGGGCAAAATTATAGGTTTGGCTTAAGGTGAGGATATGCCCCTGGCAGCAGTGATTCAGAATATCCTGATCATTATACATCAGCTTTCCGTTCATTCGTGTATAGTAGTCTACAAAATTCTGGCAGAGCTCCTGTCTGCGCCAGTAGTCCATATTTATAAGAAGAACTCCGCAGTTATAATAAATATCTTTTTCTGCAAGTCCAATAAAGGACTTCTGAGCAGAAGGCATATACACTTCCGGTACTGCTGCAAAGGCATAATCAGTCCTGCAAAAATCTGCGGGCTCCATAGCATCAAGAGACCCATGGATAATAGTATCACAGTCCAGATAAAGAACAGTATGCACTTCCTGTGGAAGGTATCTGGTGAGAAGCAGCCTGGCTAATACAATGGGGTGAAAGCCGGAAGTGTCTGTATCAGCAGAAAAAGCACTCTGATAATCACCAATCTGCACAAAATGCAGCTGACGGTGGTACGGATTTGTCACTTGTCGCAAAACGTTTTGATTAGTCTGGCTAAGATCTGTGGACAAGATATATATACTTAGTTGCTCCATACTTTTATTGTTTTCAAGCAAAGAGAACAGGGAGATCCCAAGCATGGAAACATAAGAATCTGTGGCAATGTATACAATATTCATAAAAATCTCCATTCCGCCGCCAGGCGGCGGCACAAATTTTCTAAAGTATAGAAGATGTAATTAAACAGACATGTAATCAATCAGCAACATCATCATATATGAAAAGAAAATAGTCTAACACATTTATAGCATAATATAGGACAGGATGAAAGAGAAAAAATGTAACTGTTTAGTACCATCACAGTTACGAGGCAAAATGTCTCACAGGATATTTGCTGCCGAATAGTTGTAAAAGACAGACGGGAAAAGTTAAATCTTTATAAATTACAGGAAAATAGTTGATATTCAATAAGCCGAGCTGTAAAATGAAACCAATAAGCTATAAGAATAAATACTTTGGGAAGAGTTGAGATGTTAGGTGTTAATTGAAAAGAGATGAAAAATGAAAGAATTTCCGGATTGCTTTCCTGAAAATTTCGAGACTGAAATATTGCCTGAAGATGCCAGGGAGGACAATAAAGACGTATACAGAGTGATAAAGAATGGAATACTTGACAGAGAGAGTTTTATCAGTACATATGAGGAAATTCAAAGAGGCCTTATTCCTCCAAAGAAAAGATTAAATTTAAAAGCACCAGGTACGTATTCGACTTCTTGTAATATGCAATATTCGGAAGCACAATATGCGTTGGATGTGTTTATGCGTCATCATCCCCGTGCATTCATTGCAAAAGGTGTGACGGAAGGGAGCTGTGGGCCGAGCCAGCTTACATCTGAAAGAGAAGAAAGAGATAATACACACGTTGACTGGTGGGTATATAAAGGTGGAGCACCTCAATTTTATTTTATAGAGGTAGAGAAAAAAGATGAAGAAAAGTTACTTTGAAAATGTGACGGAAATAGGAAATCTGTATTTAGAATATGTATTTTATGAATTTGAACAGGAACCGGTTTTGTTTTTATGCCGTGATGAGTATGCAAATATATATCTTTGCTTGTGCATAGACATTCGGTATGAACAATCTTGGGTTATTGTTCCGTGTAATATAGCCTTACTTCATTTATTGATTGAAGAGAAAATGGACATTGCATCAGTTTTTCTTAGCAGAAAAAAGGGCTGGAAGATTATTATGGACATATGCGGAAATGAAAAAAGTGAAAGCGTACAAATGAAGGACATTGATCGTCTGGATCTTCCAAAAGAAGGCACATATATCAGATGTGATAAAGAAAAAGCGGAAATGTATCTCTGGAAACGAGCTTTTGAGGAAGAAATGAAGCGTAATTATGACGTTGTAAATGAATCAGATATGAGTATAAACAGTTTGGAAGCAGCATAAAAAGATTATAAGCAGAGGTGAGAAATGAAAAAAAGCAAATTTCAGTTTATCAATCCGTACCTAAAAGAAGCTGCGTTTAAGAGGAATCCTAATTTTATACCGGATGACACGGAATTTGTTATGCAAAATTCCTTTCATGTTCATGTCAGAAGAATAGGAAAGGAAAATCGGGCAAATGTGGAATTGGAGCTTGAAACAAATAAAAAAGCGGACGATGCACCATTTCAGATGCATGTTAGAGTGGCTTCTGATTTTAAATGGGAGGATTTAGATGACGATACTGTAGAGAAATTATTGAACTCTAATGCGCCTGCGCTGTTATTGAGTTATATGAGACCAATAGTGGCAAATTTAACTAATGCATCAAATCTTCCGGTGTATAATCTTCCCTTTGTCAATTTTAAAGCTGAATAAGATAGCCAAGGGATAAAAGTCTGTGAAATATAAAGATGGATATAATGAATAATAACAAATTTGTGAACCGATGGGGCAGGTTATGGTTAATTTGCACACCATCGGTTTTTTTGTCAAGATCTCCTTGCATTGGTCAATATTTGAGTTTTGACCCTGTACTTGTTTTTTATATGGGTATGTGCTAGAATAATGTGGATATTTTAGCGGTATATAAAAATAAGAAGAGTTATAGGTGTTTGCGAGAATTGGAATGGCCGAATGTAAAGTAAAAGCTTCATATAGTTAGTGATTTAGCTATAAAAGAGAGAGATTAGCTGAATGAAAATTGTACACAGGAGGTTATATTATATATGCATGCCGGATTAGTCAGCGTTTTATTACCGAATTATAATGGAGAAAAGCATCTGGAAGAAGCCATTGACAGTGTCTTAGGTCAGACATATGCCAATATTGAATTGATTATTGTAGATGACGGCTCCTCAGATTATTCAAAGACATCAATTGAAAGATATACAGATAATCGTATAAAGAAAATATATTTAAAAAGGGGAAAGCATATCAGTTATGCTCTGAATCAGGGACTTAAGTATGCATCTGGAGAATATATTGCAAGGATTGACGCAGACGATATATGGGAAAAAGATAAGCTGGAGAAGCAGATTACATACATGAACGAGCATCAGGAGGTTGCAGCTTGTTTTACCAAGATATCGTTGATTGATGGAAATGGTGCTCATATTGAAGAAAAAGAAAAGGATATTTATAATTTATATCAAAATGTGGAAAATAAGACACAGGAAGAGTGGGTTAGGTATTTCTTTTACACAGGGAATTGCCTTTGCCATCCGTCAGTAGTGATTCGTAAAAGTATGTGGGATGCTATTGGATGCTATTATGGTTTGCCATATGTTACAGCTGAAGATCTGGAACTATGGATGCGCATTAGTTTAAAGTTTCCGATATACATTATGGAAGAAACGCTGATTCGCTATCGTTGGGAAATAAGTGAAGTTAAAGTTAGTGGGATAGGAAGAGAGTCACAGAATGCGTTTGGAAATGTTCATTTATTGATAAAGAATCATTTCCTTGATAGTATTTCAGATGATGATTTTATCAGATGCTTCGGGGAGCAATTTAAGAATCAGGAATCATCCACATCAGAGGAATTGGAATGTGAAAAAGCACTATTGTTTTTTAAGGAATCAAAAAATGCAGGAAATGTATTTTGCGGTTTTCAGAGAATCGAAAATATTTTAAATAAGCCCTGGGGAGAGAAACTTCTTCATGAAAAATATGATTTTGACTTGAAAAAATATTATAAGAATTATAAGAAAACAGTATTTGTCAGTCTTACAGATGAAGAAAAAATAAAAGTACATGATCAATTAATGGGTGAACTGGAACATCGACAAAAGTATATTGAAGATCTGCAAGAACTGGTTGCCCAGTATGAACTGAGGTCGGAAGAAAATAAACAGGAAATAGAAGCATTATGTGGTCTGAATGCGAAATTACAGAATAGTAATAATGAATTGAAGAATAGAAACAGTATGTTGGCTGTTCAGAATGTAGCATTGCACAAGAATGTAGATGATCTACAAAAATCCACAGTTGATCTGCAGAATTATTGTGAGGATCTGAAAAATATAAATACAAGTCTGCAAAAACAAAAAGACGATTTACAGAATTCGCTTTCCTGGAAGGTAACAAAACCTTTGCGTGTAATTGCAAATGGTGTTCAAAAAAATAGCAAGTAATATAGGGAGTATATATGAAACAAAATAGCATCTGGAGAAAAATTTTATATTATGGTCTGGCTGCAATAATTGTGTTAGGCGTTATTTATTTTGCGATTGGTAGCAAGAATTTACGGATCATAGATTATGCAGAGAATTATGCAAAAGTAAGTACCACACAGATTACGCCGAATTTGTCTGAAGGGGTAACGATTCGTCAGTCTTTTGTTGTTCATGGGGATTATATGAGTGGTGTCGTCCTTAGGTTTGCAACGTATGGTGACACTTTAAAAGATGGAAATATTACGGTAGTTCTCAAAGATGAAAAAGGGAATGAACTGGCTAAGGCAGATACAGACGTGTCAAAGCTTAAGGATAATGAAGATTATACTGTGGAATTTTCAGAAAAAGTATCTGTTAAACGAGGTGAGAAGTTAAGTATTGAAATCCAAGAAGTGGATAATACAGACGGACAGACTGCGACTTTGTGGATGGGAGACTTGCAGGAAGACTGCGAATTACAGGTGAATGGCAGTTCTGTAGAAAATACGTTGTATTTTAATCCGATTGAAACGCGAAATGGATATTTTAAAATTCAATTTGCAATTGTTATGGTTGTCATTCTTATATTGTTTATTGCACTGTGCCTTTTTGAAGAAAAAAAGGACAACAAAGGAGATAAGACTGGTGTAGGGGAATGTGTGCATATTTTTGATCAGTATAGTTTCCTTTTAAAACAGCTGGTGGGAAGAGATTTTGCAGTAAAATACAGAAGAAGCTACCTTGGTGTTGTGTGGGTAATACTGAATCCCTTGCTTTCTATGATCGTATTATCAGCTGTCTTTTCTTTTATATTCAGGTTTAATATCGAGAATTTCTCTGTCTACCTGATTTTAGGACAGATTATGTTTAATTTTTTTAGTGAAGCAACACAGATATCTATTACCACGATTACCGGTGCTGGACAGATGATCAAAAAGATATATGTGCCTAAGTATATATTTCCATTGAGCAAGACGATGTTTTCTTTCCTGAACTTTATTCTGAGCTTTATACCGGTTGTACTTGTAATGGCGTATTATCGGATTCCACTGACTATTAATGTGGTATATCTTCCGGCACTATTGTTGACATATTTTTGCTTTGTATTGGGTGTTGGATTGATGCTGGCAGCAGTGCAGGTGTTTATGCGTGATACACAGTATCTGTACGGAATACTTCTTACTTTATTGGGATATCTGACACCTATTTTTTATTCCATAGATTCACTTTCACCGTTATTCCAGAGAATTATGTTATTAAATCCGTTATTCCATTATATGAACACACTGCGTACGATTCTGCTGTATGGAGAAACGCCATCTGTTGCTCAGATGGCCTGCTGTGCCGGAATTGGAGTGGTTATGCTGGGAATCGGAATTACTTATTTCCATAAAAGACAAAAGAGATTTATTTTATATATTTAATGATGAGGATATTTTATGAATGAAGAATGTGCAATAAAAGTTGAAAATGTATCTATGCATTTTAATATGTCTGCAGAGAAAGTTGACAGTTTGAGAGATTATATTGCAAAAGCATTGTCTCATCAGCTTTTTTATAAAGATTTTGTGGCAGTTGATTCTGTATCTTTTGAAGTGAAAAAAGGTGAGGTATTCGGCATTGTTGGAACTAATGGTAGCGGAAAGTCTACATTACTTAAAATGATCGCTGGTGTTTTGGAGCCTACAAGCGGAAAGATTTCGACACAGGGAAAAATGGCTCCATTGATCGAGTTAGGTGCCGGCTTTGACGGAGAACTAACTGGTCGGGAAAACATTTATCTGAATGGTGCACTGCTTGGATATAGCAAAGAATTTATTGATCAGCAGTTCAAATCTATTGTGGATTTTGCAGAATTATGGGCATTTCTTGATATGCCGTTAAAGAATTATTCTTCAGGTATGACTGCGAGAATTGCATTCGCAATTGCTACTGCAGTAAAACCGGATATTCTTATTGCAGATGAGATTCTGGCAGTTGGAGATTTTTTGTTTCAGCAGAAATGTGAGGCAAGGATACGGGAATTGATGGAAGGTGGAACAACTGTTTTGCTGGTATCCCATAGTATTGACCAGATTGAAAGTCTGTGCAACAGAGCTTTATGGATTGAAAAAGGCAAACAGCTGATGCTGGGAAACACATTTGATGTTTGTAATGCATACAGGAACATTCAAAATAAAGGAGATAATGCCCAGTATAAAAAGTATCAGATCGTTGCAGAAGAGAAATGCAGCATTTGTGGAAGTGATGCACAGTTCCGGGATGAGCCTGGAATGACATACAAAACGGAAGCAGTATGCTCCTGCTGTGGTGCGTCTATCAGAACTGCTGATATGATGAAGCTATATTTGAAAGAAGTGTTTGGACTGGAAAATGCTTCTTTGTCTGATCATAAAGAATTATTTGAAAAAAAGAAAATTTATACTTCGGCTAACTGGGGGCCAGTAACAGCCTTTTTTACACAATTTGAAAATTACTATCAAATGGATGGAGACTATAGTGATAAGTGTAAGGCTTTAGAGTCTGAAGAATTGTATGAGGACATGCCAGATGATCTGGATCTGATCTGTCTGGAGGATCTGTTTATCTGTACAGAAAATACCAGAGAGATCATCGGAAAATTAAAAGAACACTTATCCTCAGAAGGGGTGCTTTTATTAACCTTACAGGTTTATGATGGAGAAAAGACAGAGCTTGATAAGAAAACAAAGCATGATACAAACTGGAACGGACTTCCAATGAGAAATAAATGGGGAAGTGCAGATATGGCTGAGGTTTTCAATGAATTGGGATTTGATACAACCATTTATAATGGGCATAAATGGTATGAACCAGACGAAATACTGAAATATGGTACGTACTATAAAGAATTTGAAAACAATCATCCGTTTTACTTCCTGAAATTTAATACATGGGCAATTGTTGCAAAAAATAAGGGAATATAAATAGTTGTTAATGAGAGGTTTGAAATAGTTAGGAGAACAAAATGCGGAATGAACTGCAGAATTATGAGGAAGAAATACAAAAATTAAATGATCAGATTGATTCACTAAATAATCTGAATGCCACATTAAGAGAGGTGGCAGCTGCAAAAGAGAATGAACTGGAAAAGATTCGTAGTTCTATCAGTTGGAAACTGACAGCACCATTTCGTTATATGGGAAATGTGTGTTATAGTCTAATGCAGAAGACATACTTTACTCAATGTGCCCTGGAAGCTATTAAGATATTGTTTACTAAAGGGCCAAGAGAAGTATGTCATGCCTGTGCCAGATTTATTGATAGAACCAGAAATTCAAATGATGCAGGATTGATGACTGAGAGCCGATCCAACAATAATAAGGATGGATACAGTGCATATGATTCTGTATATGAGGAAAATAAAGTTTTCAAAGGACAGCCTGATGTAAAAATGCTGGCTTTTTATCTTCCACAGTATCATACATTTCCTGAAAATGATGAGTGGTGGGGAAAAGGCTTTACAGAATGGACGAATGTAAAAAGAGGCGATTCTAGGTTTGTGGGACATTATCAACCCAGGGTGCCACATAAGGATATTGGATATTATAGCCTGGAAAATGTTTCTGTATTGGCAAAACAGGCACAGCTGGCGAAAGAGCATGGAATTTACGGTTTCTGTTTTTATTATTATTGGTTTTCTGGTAAGCGTTTAATGGAAAAACCGGTAGACATGCTGTTGAAGCATCCGGAGATTGATCTTCCGTTTTGCTTATGCTGGGCAAATGAGAATTGGACCAGAGCCTGGGATGGGAAAAATAAGAACATCCTGATTGCACAGGAATATAGTGATAAGGATGACGAGCAGTTTATTCTGGATATGAAGAAATATATTGATGACTCCAGATATATCAGGATCAATGGAAAACCGTTGGTCATGGTTTATAATCCGGGACAGATCCCAGATTGTCACAAGAGTTTTGCAAAATGGCGAGAATGTGCCAGAAAGGCAGGAATTGGAGAGATTTTGATCTGGACCTGTCAGACTGCAAATAATAATGCGGATCTGCTTAATATTACAGATTGTATTGATGCAGAAGTGGAATTCCCACCACATAATATGTGGCTGGATTCCATTGCTGTACGAGATCTGGATCTGAAAGGAAAGGCAGCCTTTATTTTCAATTATCAGAGACTGGTAGATTACCAGGTGAAGAAATTAGAAGAAGACAAGAAAGTTTCTGTTCCGATTCATCACAGCTGTATGCTAGCTTGGGATAATGCAGCAAGACGAAAGAATGAGTGGTTTACGTACTATGCATTTTCGCTTCGCAGCTTATACAAATGGGTATTAGCTATTGCTAAGAAAGCGAGAAAAGATTTTGATGAAGAGGAGAGATTCATCTTTGTCAATGCATGGAATGAATGGGGTGAGGGAACATACCTGGAGCCGGATGAAAAATATGGGTATTCCAACATTAATACTGTTTCCAAGGCTTTATATCAGTTGCCATTCTATGATGATCTGTGTATCCTGGATGAGAAATCTGAGAAGGCAGAAGTGCAGGTTTTAGATAAAAAGATTGCTGTGCATGCACATATGTTTTATCTGGAGACTCTGGAAGAAACGATTCAGAATATGAATTATATTCCAGGAGCATTTGATTGTTATGTATCAACTGACACAGAAGAAAAAAAGGCAGTTATCGAAAAAGCGCTTAGAGATAGATGCAAATGTGAGAAATTCCAGGTTATGGTGTTGGAAAACCGAGGACGGGATGTAGCTCCTTTCATAGTTCAGATGACTCCTGTTATTCAGAAATATGATTATGTGTGTCATATTCACTCCAAGAAAACTAAGACAGGTGAATATGGTAATGAGTGGAGAAAATACATTTTCAGGCATTTGTTTGGTGGATCTGAGTATTTACAGACATTGTTTAATGTTTTTGAAAAGAATTCCAAGGTTGGAATCATTATGCCGGAAACATTCCCTGTTCTTGAATTACAGGCAGAATGGGGAGGAAATCTTGAAGGTGTTCAAGCCCTGTTGACGAGAATAGGTTGTGAAACAGAAAGCCTTCCCCAGGATCCGGTATTTCCAGTTGGAAATATGTTCTGGGCAAGGGTAGAAGCTATTTTACCAATGTTTACGGCTGGTATTAGACAAAGCGATTTTCCACAGGAAAGTGGACAGGTAAATGCTACGATTGCTCACCAGATCGAAAGGTCATGGGTTTATGTTGCAGAAAAGAAAGGCTTTACTTACAAAAAAGTCTATAATAATTTCCGTCATGTAAAAAACATGCCAGGGAAGAAACGCTTGGGAATTTTTGTCCACTATGATAAGACAAACATCATCAGTAGCGAGGATTTAGAAACCCTGAAAGCGTACAAAGGAATACTGCAGGATATTGTATTTGTTACAAACTGTGATCTGACACAACAGGAACTGGACAAGGCAAAACCCTATGCGTCTGATATAATGAAACGAGACAATATAGGGATGGATTTTGGCGCATGGAAGTATGTGTTGTGTGCATTAGGAAAAGAAAAAGTTGGCGAGTATGATGAACTTGTTCTTTTCAATAATAGTTGTTATGCTCCACTATATGACATGAATTATGTTTTTGAAACAATGGAATCCGAAAATGTGGATTTCTGGGGAATTACACTATTTCCATATCTGTCTGATGGTACATACATTCATAAAGAATGTATACCGGAACATTTACAGAGTTATTTCACTGTATACAAGAAAAATGTGGTCAACAGTGAAGCGTTCTGGGAGTTCTGGGAAGGCATGCCTGTCTATGAGAATTATATAGATGTGGTGGGTAATTGTGAATCTCAATTTACTAAACTGCTCCATGATGCTGGATTTAGTTATGCGCCGTTTATAAAAGAAAGCCTTTATATAAATCAGTATCTGAATAATTATTCCATTCCCTATGAGAAACCAACATCATTTGTTCTGCTGGGGGATCCTCTGGTTAAGAAAAAATCAAAGGATTATGTGAAAGAAGAGGAACGGGTAAAACTGGCATATCTGATGGAAGCTATGAAAAACTGAAATTAACAAAAGGCAGCTAAGAGTCATTGCGTGAATTTTTATTAAGTCCGTATGTAAACAAAGGGAAATGAATTTTGTTTTTGCAAAAAACGGCAATGACTTTATAGCTGCTGTTTTATTGTGATGGAGAGAACATGAAAAAATTAAAAAATAATGTATTTTTCTATTTAATACTAGGAATTTTGGCTGCAATATGCGTATATAAAATTCTGCCCTGTGTTGTAGATAAAATGGATTTGCTCTGCAGTGAGGAAAAATCAACAGATTCGATGGATATGCAGTCCATGGAAGTAACCGGATCTGAAATGGAGATCACTCAGGTTCTTCCGAATAAGCTTTCAAGATTGAAAAAGATAAAAATAAAATTTGGTACTTATGGTCAGATTAATCAAGGAACTGTAAAAGTGATTCTTAGGGATGATACGGAAAACAGGGAACTTGGGTCTGTTGAAAAGGATTTGAAATATTTTATAGACAATGAATATGAAGAATTTGTTTTTCCTCAGATTATAAATTTGAACAATGAACATGAATATTCATTTACATTAGATTGTATGTTGACGGGAGAGAGAAGTAGGATTGCCATTTATAAAACACCGGATTCGAATGGTGGCTGGTTATTTATTAATGGCACACTTGATGAAGAGAAATTGTGTTTTTCACAGGTGGGCTTTGTAAATGATGGTGCTGCCGGGAAAAGTCTGTTTTTGGTGTTCATTTTGATTATAGCCGCGCTGGTGAGTTTAATGTTTTACCAATGTGTGCTTCAGAAAGAATATAGAAGTATAGAGAAACTGGATGTTTTATTTGTGGTTTTTGCAATCGTAGCTTCATGGCTTGTTTTTTCCCAGTATGGAGATATGGAGATTACCATTAAACACTCTGAGGATCTTCTGCATCTGATTCGGAGCGGAAAACCAGGAGAATTTTATTCATACGTTTTAAATAAAGCGCTGGATGGGGGATATTTTGGAAAAACAACAATTGTCAATGGTGCAAATTATAATATAGGATTATATATAGTATTGGCCATATGTATGCTCCCACTTTTTCTGGTAAGAAGTCTTTTTGGAATTGAAATTTCAGATGTATTCAGTGTTTTATATTTTGACTTTTTTGTGATTTGTCTGGTGGTTTATTCTGCATATCTTGTGTATAAAATAGCAGGTGATATGGGGCTTGACCGATCGCAGGCCAAAAGAACGGCATATTTATATATAGCGTCCCCAATTCTGCTTTTTGCTACAGTCGGGTTTGTCCAGCTGGACATATTCTACATTGTTATTGTTTTATGGGCTGTGAGAAAATACCTGAAACATGAGTATATGTGGTTTTCTGTATTAATGTCTGTAGCCATCATGCTGAAAAGTTTTCCTATACTAATGTTCATACCTATGATCTTACTGGTGGAAAAACGATTCTGGCACATTATAAAATATCTGGTGGTAGGAATTGCTTGTTCAGGTATATATGGTGTTTTGTTTGGAAGAGATTTTGGGTATTCTTACACAAAAGAGCAGCTGGAAACGTTTTATGGATTTACTAAGAGACTGTTTTATGCAGGAGTCAATGGCGGAATGGGAATGTATGCATTTTTAGTTCTTATTATGGTGGCTCTTTGCGTATGGTGTTTTGATAAAAAAATGAATGAACAGGATATTTGGAAGTATGTGATATTGATACCGGTGATCTGTTATGGAAGTCTGATGCTTTTGGTAGGGTGGCATCCCCAGTGGCTTGCAATTATGGTTCCATTCAGTGTATTAGGGCTTGGAATCAGTACAAAAAGACAAAGTACAATATATTGTGAGTTGGGGATAAGCCTTTTATATCTGGGAGTTGGATTTAATACATTTGATAAGAATGCAGACAATTATATGATCAATTATGGAATACTTCCTGCATTGACCGGCCATGAGTATGAGGGCGTTACTGTAAAGGAAATGATTGCACATGTTAATAATCTGCAGCAGGTACTGTTGTCTGCTTTTGGTGCTGTGATTATATGTTATCTCTTTAATATGACAAGAGATATATTAAAGATGAAACAGGCTGACGATTATAAGGATGTGTATATGGGAAGAGGATTGGTATATCTAAGGACGGCACTTACATATTGTATAACAATGTTTTTTCTGGTATTATATTTCTATGTGGGTTAAGTTACGAAAGAAGACAAGCAGGTAGATAAAATGGAAAAAGTATTAGGTTCATTTTGGAACTTTATAGAAAAGATATTGCATTTTATTTTTGTTAAGATTTTACATATAAAAATGGAAAAAGAAACCTGGGAGAATTTTCTGCAGTTTGTTAAATTTGGACTTGTGGGAGTCAGTAATTCCGTGGTGTCATATGGGATATACATTGCTTCGTTGTTGATATTTCAAAATGCAGGAATATTTAAGCATAATGACTATCTGATTGCACAGTTTATTGGATTTCTTTTGAGTGTACTTTGGTCTTTCTACTGGAATAAGAAGTTTGTTTTTGAAGTAGACGATAAAGATGTGTCGTGGGTAAGAATGTTGTTGAAAACATATGCTTCTTATGCATTCACTGGTATATTTTTGAATACGATTTTATCAATTTTATGGGTACAGTATCTGGGAATTTCAAAAGTGGTTGCACCGATCATTAATTTATTGATCAACGTTCCGTTGAATTTTATTTTAAATAAATTCTGGGCATTTAAAAATAATGCTTGTATATGAGGGAGAGAAAATGGGAATTAGTGTTGTTTTACTGGCATATAAGGAAGCTGAAAATTTAAAAGTGCTGCTTCCCGAGATTAAGAAATATGTGGAAAGATGTAAGGAAGATTATGAAATTCTGGTAATTGATACAGAGAAGGTACTGGATGATACACCGAAAGTCTGTAAACAGTACGGAGTGAGGTACGTTAATCAGGAAGAACCGTATTTTGGTGGAGCATTCCGAACAGGTATCAAATATGCTTCCAAGGATAAATTTCTGATCATGGACAGTGATGGTTCTCATCCTCCCAGATATATTGTAGATATATATAAGATGTTTGTGCAGAATAAATGTGATGTGGTTATTGGTTCACGTTACGTTAAAGGTGGCGTTACCAATGATAGCCAATCATCTCAGGTAATGTCAAAAATATTGAATACAACATTCAGGATATTCCTGGGGATTAAAGCTAAGGATATTTCTACAGACTATAGGATGTACGATACAAAACAATTGAAAAAAGTAACTTTAAAGTGCAATAACTATGATGTTTTACAGGAAGTGCTGTTGAAATTGAGACTCAATAATAAAAAGCTTAAAATTGGAGAAACGCCGATTAGCTTTAGCAAGAGATTGTATGGAGAGTCTAAAAGACAGCTAATGAAATTTATTATCAGCTACATTAAGACACTTGTGTATTTGACAGGAATCCGGTTAAAACATGTGATAAAAAAATAACCATTCGGATTATTGAGGACTATTTGGTTATAGATTAATTTCAGAGGGAAGGATATCGGATCATGAAAAAAACAGCATTGATTATGGCTGGAGGGCGAGGGGAACGCTTTTGGCCGAAGAGCAGAAAAAGTTTACCCAAACAGTTTTTATCATTGACAGATGACGGAAAAACAATGATTCAATTGACGGTAGAGCGTATTTTGCCTTTGATTGATATTGATGACATTTTTATTGTAACGAATACAGATTATAAAGAACTGGTTAAAGAACAGCTGCCGGAGCTCCCGGTACAAAATATTCTGTGTGAACCGGCAGGTCGGAGTACTGCACCGTGTATTGGACTTGGAGCTGTATACATCCGACAGAAATATGGAGATGCGGTTATGACTGTTCTGCCATCTGACCATTTGATAAAATTTACAGATATGTTTCGTGCAACCTTAAAAGATGCATTTGAGTTAGCGGAAAGCGGTGCAAATCTGGTTACAATCGGGATTACACCTGATTATCCGGAAACAGGTTATGGATATATTAAATTCAATCCTGCAAGTTTGCAGGGAAGAGCTTATCAGGTAGATCGTTTTGTGGAAAAGCCAACATTGAAGGTAGCAGAGGAGTATTTAGCTACAGAGGAGTATCTGTGGAACAGTGGCATGTTTACATGGAAAGCATCAGTTATATTGGATAATCTTCAAAAATACCTTCCAGAAATGTACAATTCTCTTCTGAAAATTGAAAAATCCGTGGGAACTGTAGATGAAGAGAGGATCCTTGAAAAGGCATATAAAGAAATGCAGTCTATTTCCATTGATTATGGCATCATGGAAAAGGCGGAAAATATTTATATTCTTCCGGGAACATTTGGCTGGGATGATGTTGGCTCTTGGTTGGCGGTGGGAAGGATCAAGAGAAAAAATGAGGCAGGAAATGTGGTTGACGGAAATATTATTACGATTGATACACAGGACTGCATTATACAGGGAGAAAAAAAGCTGATCGCAGTGGTAGGTATGAAGGATACCGTTATTGTGGATACACATGATGCTACATTAATATGCACAAAGAAAAATGTAGGAAATGTGAAAAAGGTACTTGAAAATTTGAAAATATGCAACAGAGGTGAATACTTATAAGGATCACAGAAGGAGAAAAAACATGAAGAAAGCACTGATAACCGGAATTACAGGACAGGATGGTTCATATCTGGCAGAACTGCTGTTAGAAAAAGGATATGAAGTTTATGGGATTATGCGTCGAAAAAGCGTAGTGGATTATGGAAATGTGGAGCATATCAAAGAAAAAATCCATTTTATTTATGCGGACATGACAGATCCTATTTCACTGATCACTGCTATGAGGATTTCACAGGCAGATGAAGTCTACAATCTTGCCGCACAGTCTTTTGTGGCAACCAGTTGGGAACAGCCACTTGCAACTGCAAATATTGATGCTTTGGGTGTTACAAATATGCTGGAAGCCATTCGTATTGTTAAGCCAGAAGCGCATTTTTACCAGGCCTCTACATCTGAAATGTTCGGACTTGTACAAGAAATGCCTCAAACAGAAAAAACACCATTTTATCCACGTAGCCCTTATGGAGTAGCAAAATTATATGGACACTGGATTACCAAGAACTACAGGGAAAGCTACAATATGTTTGCTTGCAGCGGTATTCTGTTCAATCATGAAAGCGAACGGCGTGGAAAAGAATTTGTGACAAGAAAAATTACAGATGCAGTTGCCAGAATAAAATTAGGAGTTCAGGAATACGTAGAACTGGGAAACATGGACTCTAAACGAGATTGGGGACATTCCAAAGATTATGTAAATGCAATGTGGCTAATGCTTCAGCAGGACGCACCAGATGATTATGTGATTGCAACGAACGAGACAAGAACTGTGCGTGAATTTGTTGAGACTGCGTTCAGACATGTAGGAATCGAGATCGAATGGCAGGGAAAGGGAATTGACGAGGTAGGTAAGAATAAATCAAATGGTAAAGTTGTTGTTAAAGTAAATAAGAACTTTTTCCGCCCGGCAGAAGTAGATGTACTTTTGGGAAATCCGGAAAAGGCTGAGATAAAATTAGGCTGGACAAGAGAAATTTCTTTTTCAGAACTTGTAGAGCGTATGGTTAAGAATGACCTGGAACTTGTAGAAAAAGAGATAAAAGTAAATGCATTATAAATAATAATCCGGGCGATTATATGGATGAACCTGTGAAAACAGTGTTCGTCCGTTATGCGCCCGTATTTTGTCTTATGACAGATCGAATGTGGAGAAAAGAATGAAAAGAGCATTGATTATAGGGGGAGCAGGTTTTGTCGGGAATTATCTGGCAAGACAGCTTGTAGACATAGATGGATATGAGACTGCGGTTACAAAAATGCCACAGGAAGTGTGCCAGATTCCGGGAGTAGAGGTGTTTGACTTGAATATACTGGAAAAACAGGCTATATATGCTTTATTAAAAGATTACAGACCAGATTATATCTTCCATTTAGCAGCACAAAGCTCTGTTTTTGTGTCCTGGAAGAATCCAGAACTAACAATTGATGTGAATATAAAGGGAAGCGTAAATGTGCTGGATGCAGTAAGAATGCTTGATTATCAGCCAAGGATTCTTCTGATCGGATCAGGTGAGGAATATGGGCATGTTTTGCCTGATGAGATCCCAATTGATGAAGATAATAAGGTACGTCCGGGAAACATTTATGCAGCAACTAAGGTATGCCAGAATTTAATCGGGAAAATATACTCCCAGGCATATAATATGGACATCATGTCTGTAAGGGCATTTAATCATATTGGGCCGAACCAGAGTCCGATGTTTGTTGTAGCTGATTTTTGTAAACAAGTGGCAGAAATTGAAGCAGGAAAATCAGAACCCGTAATCTACGTGGGAAATCTGAGTGCAAAAAGAGATTTTACAGATGTACGTGATGTTGTTAAAGCATATAGCCTGTTGATCAAACATGGGAAAAAGGGCGAGACATATAACGTAGGAAGCGGAAAAGCTGTTTCTATAGAAAATATTCTGGATGCAATATTGAAACTTTCATCCGAAAAAATTGCAGTGAAACAGGATCCTGCGAAAATGAGACCAGTGGATGTACCTATCATAGAAGCTGATGTTACAAAACTGGTTGATTGTACCGGATGGAAGAGGAAAATTCCGTTAAGTTGTACATTGGAAGAAACTGTGGATTATTGGAGAAACCGGTTAAGGAGTGAGGAGTAAAACAAATGAAATGCCTAGTATTAGCGGGTGGAAAAGGGAACAGTCTCTGGCCGTTATCCAGAGAGGAATATCCGAAACAATTTATCAGAATAAAGAATAATCATTCTTTGTTCCAAGAAACGATTGCCAGGAATATTCCCTTTTGTGATGAATTTTTGATTGCTACCACAACAGATTACTATTTTATTGTTGAAGGTCAGATGAAGGAGTTTCAGGGATTGAAATACAGGTGTATCTTAGAAGAAGAGGGAAGAAAAACCTGTCCTGTTACAGCTCTTGTATGTATGAAACTGAATCCTTCAGAATTGGTTTATGTGGTATCTGCAGATCAGGTTATTCAGGGAAGCAATTACAAAGAGGCAGTTATGCAGGGCTGTGCCCTTGCTAGGGATGGGAAACTGGTTACATTTGGCATGGAAGTTCTGTTTCCCTATACCGGATATGGCTATATCAGGAATCATCAAGATGATGTACTGGAATTTAAAGAGAAACCAGATGCAAAGCTTGCACAGGCATATTACAAAAGTGGTGAATATCTGTGGAATAGCGGGAATTTTCTATTTTGTGCTGGAGACTTTTTAAATGAATTAAAGAAAACTGCGCCGAATGTATATACGGAATGTGAAAAAATAAGACAGTCCTTTAAAATGGACAGAAATATCAGTACTCTGTCTTTGGAGTTGATGAAAGCGATAGAACAAAGTTCATTGGAAAAAGCTGTTTTTGAAAAATCTGACTGTGTCAGTGTAGTGAAGGCATCTTTTCACTGGTGGGATATAGGAAACCTGGATGTTTTGTCTGCATATGTAAGGGATGAAAAGCCACAAAACACAATCTGCGAAAATTGTGAAAATGTAAGAATCATTAATCAGACAGACCGTCAGTTAGTGGTTGCGAATAATATTAAAGATATAATGGTCATTAATACAGAGGATGCGTGTTATATAGCAGGTCCGGGCAGTACATCTATGATTAAACCTATCATGAGAAAATATCCGGAATATAAAAGCTATTTTGAAAAGAACAGGACGGTTTATAGACCCTGGGGAAAATATGAAATACTTAATTATACTTTAAATTATAAAGTAAAAAAAGTATATGTTTATCCTGGAAAGACGCTGACGACACACAGACATTTGTATCGGAGTGAACAATGGTCTGTTGTACAGGGAGAGGCTACTGTCCAGTTAAAAGATTGTACCAGGGTTCTTCCTCTTTACAGCAGCATTTTGATTCCGGCTGGAGAGTATCACACTTTATCAAATCATTCTGCGGAGACTCTGATTGTGATGGAGGTGTCCTTTGGCAGCCAGGTAATTGAAGAAGATACGGAGAAGGCTGGAGAAGCTGTGATTCCACGGGATAGTGGTGAGAATATTATACGTTTGGAACCTGCATTTAAAGATTATCTGTGGGGTGGAACCAAACTTCGAGATGTATATGGCAAGGAATGTGATTATCAGATCATTGCAGAAAGCTGGGAATTATCGGCTCATGAGGCCGGACAGAGCCGGGTGGCATCAGGCATACATAAAGGAATGCTTTTTCAGGAATATCTTCATCTGATTGGAGAAGAAGCATTGGGATGGAAGTGTCATGCGTTTGAAAAATTTCCATTGCTGATTAAGTTTATTGATGCGAAAAATCAGTTATCTGTTCAGGTACATCCGGATGATGATTTTGCACTTCTTAATGAAAATGAATATGGTAAGAATGAGATGTGGTATATTCTGGATTGTGAACCGGATTCCTTTATTTATTTTGGGCTTAAGAGAGATGTATCTCAAGAGGAATTACGGCAAAGAGCTTTGAATAATACCATTACGGAAGTGCTAAACAAAGTGATGGTGAAACCGGGAGATACCTTTTTTGTAAAATCCGGAACGATTCATGCTATTGGAGCAGGGGTATTGATTTGTGAAATTCAGCAGAATTCTAATTGCACCTATCGTTTATATGATTATGGACGAAGAGATAAATATGGGAATTTACGAGAATTACATTTAGATAAAGCAATCCATGTAGCGAAAACCGAAAAAATAGATTTAGAAAATATGCATTTTTCAGAGACTTCGCAGAATGGTTACAAACAGAAAAAACTGTGTGAATGTAAATATTTTACAAGTGTTTTATATATGACTGATGAGCAGGCCGAAATTCAAGGCAATGAAGCATCTTTTTTATCCATTGTGGTACTGAAAGGCAAAGGGAAAATAGGAACAGAATCAGAAACCTTATATTTTAAGCCTGGGGACAGTTTTTTTATTCATGCCGGAAAAAGAAAAATAGAAATTCAGGGAGCCTGTGAATGTATTGTGACCAGTTTGTAGGTTGTATGTTCGTACATGCTGGAGATAGTGAGTGAAAGAGGTAAATAAAAATGGATTACAAAGAACTTTATAAAAAATGGTGTACAGACAGTTATTTTGATGAGAGTACCAGAAATGAATTAAAGAAAATAGCAGATCAGGAAAATGAAATTCAGGATCGATTTTATCGTCAGTTGGAGTTTGGAACAGGTGGACTTCGTGGCGTTATTGGTGCAGGAACAAATCGAATGAATATATATACTGTTCGTCTGGCAACTCAGGGATTTGCGAATTATATTATTCAGCAAAACGGACAGGAGAAAGGGGTTGCCATTGCTCATGACTCAAGGCTCATGTCTCCGGAATTTGCCAGAGAAGCAGCAAAATGTTTAAATGCAAATGGAATAAATACATATTTGTTTGAAAGTCTGAGGCCAACACCTGAACTTTCTTTTGCAGTACGCAAATTGGGATGTATTGCAGGGATTGTGATCACAGCAAGCCATAATCCACGGGAATATAATGGATATAAGGTGTATTGGGAGGATGGCGCGCAGATCACACCGCCTCATGATAAAAACATTATGAAAGAAATTGGAAAGGTGACAGAGTTTTCCATGGTAAAAACTATGGAAGAGGATGATGCCAGGGTTAAGGGATTCTTTCATGTAATAGGCACGGATTTTGATGATTTCTATTTGGAAGAATTAAAAAAACAAAGTGTTCATCCGGAGATGATCAGAGAAAGCGCAGGGGATATGAAAATTGTTTATACCCCTCTTCACGGTACTGGCAATGTCCCTGTACGCCGGGTATTGAAGGAACTGGGATTCAAACATGTTTATGTGGTTGAAGAGCAGAAGTATCCGGATGGAACATTCCCAACAGTTGCTTATCCTAATCCAGAGGATGAGAAAGCCTGGACACTTGCACTTGCTCTGGCAGAAGAAAAGGATGCAGATATTATTCTTGCTACAGACCCTGATGCGGATCGGTTGGGTGTTTATGCAAAAGACGCAAAAACAGGACGATATGTAAGCTTTACCGGAAATATGTCCGGAATGTTAATCGCTGAGTATATTTTAAGAGAACGTACAAGAATGGGAACATTACCGGAAAAGGCTGCGTTAGTAGAAACGATTGTTACTACAGATATGGCAAAGGCAATTGCAGAGGAATACCATGTTGCACTTATAGAAGTGCTTACTGGATTCAAGTATATTGGTGAGCAGATTCGTATTTTCGAGGAAACCGGTTCTTATAATTACGTTTTTGGCCTGGAAGAAAGTTATGGATGTCTGGCGGGAACCTATGCACGAGATAAGGATGCTTGTGTGGCTGTCATGATGCTGTGCGAAGTTGCTGCTTATTACAGAACTCAGGGAAAAACACTGTGGGATGCGATGGTGGATATGTATGAGAAATATGGATATTACAGAGAAGGGCTTGCTACAATTACATTGAAGGGAATTGATGGTGCGGAAAAGATAGGTAAAATTATGGAAGGATTCCGAAAAGAGCCACCAAAGAAAATGGGAGATTTTAAAGTTCTAGCAGTCAGAGATTATTTGGAAGGAAAGAGAAAAGATTTGGCGGATGGAAAAGAACAGGTGTTAAATCTTCCAAAATCAAATGTAATGTACTATGAGTTGGAGAATCAGGCATGGTGTTGTGTACGACCTTCAGGAACAGAGCCTAAAATTAAATTCTATTTCGGAGTTCGAGGAGATTCTCTTGAAGATTCAGAGCAAAAGTTGAATAAGCTAAAAACAGATATGGAAAATATAAGTGCGAACGTATGAGCAAAAAACTGTGTTAATATATTGGAATTTCCGTAAAAGGAGATGTTTGAAGATGCACAGCTGAAGTTGTTGGCTGCGAACGCAGTGCTTCCGGTGATCGTGTATGGTGATATTGTCCTTACCGGTTTTAAGGAATCAGAATGGAGTGAGGGGTTATGAAAATATATTTCAAAAAAATAGGATGTTCATTGCTGGTACTGTTTGCAATGCTTGTTTTTATGCCATTTACAGCCCATGCATATGCATTTAACAAAACTGTTGATATGCAGAAAATTGCAGAAGGAAAGTATTTCTTCAATGGGGAAGATATGGCTGATTATTCTAATATAGAGGATTATGTGGTATATCATAAATTTTCAGTGTCCAAAACAGCACTGATTGAGATTTATGGAGACTCTTACTATTTCGCAGGATCATATTGGGCTGATAAAATGCATGGGGACTTTGCACTTTGTAATAGTGACAAGAAAGTGATCATGAATATCAAAGATTACAGTGAAAGTGAAAAAGAGGATAAGCATGGTTATTGGGATTATTCTTATTTTCTGGTAAAGCCTGGAACTTATTATCTCAGATATATTGGATTTGATGGATACAAACTTCATCTGGATTACAAATATTGTTCCCGGAAGCCTGCAACTTCAAAAAATAGAGCGAAGCCTGTAAAAGCTGGGAAAAGCGTTTCTTGCTTTTTCTATCAGAATGAGAAAAAAACGCATTGGTATAAGCTGAAGCTGACAAAGAGAAAGAAGATCAAGCTGAGTTTTACTTCGTATGGTACAGGAGCAATGTGGATATATCTGATAGGACCGGGAATTCGTACAAAAGATTCCTATATGTGGAGTTATGATACTACATATACGGACTGGATGGGGGATAAATATGAGCACAGCCTGGAGCCAGGGACCTATTATCTGAAGGTTGTGAGGAAGAAACCATCTGTTTCAGGAATGTATTCAATTAAATGGAAATAGATAAAAGGTACGCATTCCTAGATTTCTGATCTGTCAATGGGGGATTTTCTAAAAATACTATTAAAAACTTATGAAATGGATTTCATACATTTTCCGTATATTTTTCTTTCGGAACAGGAAACAGTATGTTATCCTATATATATCATAAGAGATTTTGATTTACATAAGCTCTTCTGAAAAACAAATCATAGAAGGTGGTGAATCCATGGGAAGAAAGGATATCATCACAAAAGAGTACATGGAAGACACAGTGGTCTTTGCGGATGTGTTCAACCATATGATTTACCAAGGAGAAAAGGTCATTGACCCTAAGAATTTAAAGGAACTGGATACGGCCAGTGTGGTGATCCCTTATGGAGCTGACGGGGCGGAGGTGCCTTATCAGAAATACCGGGATGTGTTCAAGATTCTGTGTGCGATGGAGGATGAAAATGCGGTGTATCTGCTCCTGGGAGTGGAAAACCAGTCAAATGTTCATTACGCAATGCCAGTGAAAAACATGGTTTATGATTCTCTGGAATATGCGACACAGGTACAGAAAGCGGAGTCTTCCCACAGAGAGGCATTGCGGAAGAAGAATCCAAAGGAGAAGAAACCGGATCCGGCAGAGTTCCTTTCAGGCTTTTACAAGGAAGACAGATTGCTTCCAATCATAACCGTTGTGGTGTATTTTGGAGCAGATAACTGGGAGGCACCAAGGTCTCTCCATGAGATGCTGGTAGTGCAGGATGAAAAGATTTTGTCATTGGTTCCGGATTATCGAATCAATCTAATTGCACCAGGGGAAATGAGCGAAGAGGAGCTGGAGCACTTTACCTCTAATTTTCGGGAAGTGATGCAGTTCATTAAGTATTCTGAAGATGCAGAAAAACTGGAAAGGCTTGTGAAAGCGAACGCTGCATTTGCAACTGTGGACAGAAAAGCTGTTCGAGTGATGGAGGAGATGACGGGAATGAAGATAGAAAAGGAAGCCAGGGGAGAAAAGGTGAATGTTTGTAAAGGGATACTTGGCATAGAGGAAAAGGGAAGAGCAGCTGGAAGAGAAGAAGGAAGAGCAGAAGGAAGAGCAGAGGGAGTGTCTGCCGGGATACAGCGCGAGCAGAAGCTTACAAGATCCCTGTTAAGAGATAATCGGCTTGATGATTTGAAACGGGCACTTGATGATCCTGCGTTTCGCCAAAAGCTTTGTGAAGAGTACGGAATTGATTAGGGGACATGGTTCAGTCATCACAAAAGAGTACATGGAAGACACAAAGGTCTTTGCGGATGTGTTCAACCATATGACTTACCAAGGAGAAAAGGTGAATGTTTGTAAAGGGATTCTTGGCATAGAGGAAAAAGGAAGAGCAGAAGGAAGAGCAGAGGGAGTGTCTGCCGGGATACAGCGCGAGCAGAAGCTTACAAGATCCCTGCTAAAGGATAATCGTATTGAAGATTTGAAGCGGGCGCTTGATGATCCTGTGTTCCGTCAAAAGCTTTGTGAAGAGTACGGAATTGATTAAATCACATCCATGAATGGTCCCAAGAGAAGCTGTGGGGGTACTGCAGAGGCAGACTTTTATGGACATCAGACAAAGCATGTCTCCTTTGTATTTGGCGGTTCTTCCGGCCTGGAGAGGTATAATAAGGATAACGGAACACCGGTAAATTCATCCAAAACAGCACCTTGTATCTGCCGTGGAATCATGAAGTAATTTCCGGATCTTGCCAATGCCAAGATCGTAAGGACCTGGGCAGGCTGGATGGATGCTTCCTCAGATGGCGCCCCATCCCTTGGAACAGTGGATGAAATCCCAGGATTGTACGTGGCTTGTGCTTTTAACGGCCATGGTTTTGGTATTGCACCGGCAGTGGGAGAACAGCTTGCAAAGCTTATTGTCACAGGAAAAACAGATGTGGATATCCAGGCCTTACATTATGACCGGTATAAGGCAAAGATTTAACTGTTTTGTGATTTTGAAGAAATAGATGCAGGATAAAGAAGGAGATCAGAATGAATAATTTCACATTTCATATCCCAACAGATATCAGATTTGGTAAGGATCAGATACAGTGTCTGCCTGAAGAACTGGCAAAATACGGAAAGAAGGTTTTGCTTGTATATTGGTGGCGGGAGCATTAAAAGGAGTGGCCTTTATGACAAGATCCGGGAGCTTCTTAAGGATTTTGAAGTGTCAGAACTGCCCGGGATAGAACCTAATCCAAAGCTTACCTCTGTGGAAAAGGGAACTGCGATCTGCAAAGAAAAGGGGATACAGGTCATATTGGCTGTGGGAGGTGGAAGTACCATCGATACATCTAAACATATCGCAGCATCAGCCTGTTATGATGGCCAGCCCTGGGATCTGGTTAAGGACAGAAGTCTTGTGGCAGGAGCGCTGCCTGTTGCAGTGGTTCTTACAATATGTGCTACCGGTTCTGAAATGAATTCCGGAGCAGTCATTATTCTTTCCTACGTAATGGAGCAGTATTTCCAGCCAAATGATGAGGCCTATATTACAGATGTGCTCAGCGAGGCAGTAATGAAAACCGTGGTGAAATATGCACGCAAAGCAATGGATGAGCCGGAAAATTATGAGGCCAGATCTAATCTGATGTGGGCATCAACAATCGGGTTAAATCATCTGCTTACTGTAGGAAAAGGTGGAGCCTGGAGCGTTCATCCCATTGAGCATGTGCTTAGTGCTTATTATGACATCACACATGGAGTCGGGCTTGCCATACTGACACTTGTGTGGATGGAATATGTTTTGTCTGATAAGACAGCACCTCGATTTGCAAGATTTGCAAGAGAAGTATTCGGAGTAGGGGAAGCTGATGACAGAAAAGCAGCCAGGCTTGGGATTGAAAAGGTCAGACAGTTCAATCGGTCCCTTGCAATGCCTTCCACTCTTTCAGAAGCAGGAGTATTAGAAGAAAAATTTGATGAGATGGCAGCGGAAGCAGTAAGGACCAGCGGAATCGTCTCAAGAGCTTATGTAAAGCTTCAGGTACCTGATGTAAAAAATATCTTAATGAACTGCAAATAAGAGCCACGCTCTTCTGCGCTTTTCATTCCTGCATCCCTGTGATTTCAGGATATGAAATCAGAACAAGGTTTCCTCATTTTCATCAAACAATTTATCATTGATCTCAAAAAGCCCAAGACCATGTTGCAGCCCATAATAAATGATCGCATCCCGTTTCAGTTTTGGATAAAGCTGAGCCATGCCGCACAGCTTCAACAGCTCCTGGGCTTCCTCTATGCTTGCACCCAGACCGTAACACAGGCATAAAAGACGGTTCCTGGAGGGATTTCTGCGGCCTGCAAAAATCTGGTGCAAATAAATCTCACTCATTCCTGATTGTTTGGCAAGTGCAGCCTTTGAAATATTTTTCTTTTCAAACAGCTGGTTTAATAATTCAGCGATACTTTTATTCACAAATAAATTCTCATTCTTAGTCAGAAAACGTGCCAGATCTGGTGAATCCATAAGCTCTTGCTGCAAATGATCTGTGGTTCTTTTTTTCATTGTCCGTACCTTTACAATAATTTTATTATAAGTTACAATTCTTTTAACAATACATATAACTTTAAATGTACAATAAATTGATAAAAAAAACAATATGCACATGGAATAGTAACAGAAATATATGCACATGGCATAGTGACAGGGATGGAAACAATGAATCTTTATGACAATCTTCTGGAAGCAGTCCATTATGAATATGATACTATCAGATTTTTTAAAAAAAGTGAACAACGGGAAGTTTCTCTTGTGCGTCACAAAAGCAGTGGCACTCTGTATGTTTTTAAGCATTTTTCAGGAAATAGTGAGGTATATCGAAGGCTTCTTGCCATATACTGTCCCAATTTGCCGCAGATTATGGAAGTTGGTGAGAAGGAGGGCAGGACAGCTCTTTTGGAGGAGTATGTACAGGGAGATAATCTGGGGGAACTTCTGGAAGGAGGCCTTCTTACAAGCAGAGAGGCAAGACAGATCACCAGGCAATTATGTTCGGCTTTGTGGGTGCTCCATTCTATGGGTGTAGTACACAGGGATGTAAAACCAGAGAACATTATCATACGTGGAAAAGAAGCAGTTCTCATTGATTTTGATGCTTCCAGGATCTATAAAAACAATAACCGGGAAGACACACAGATCCTTGGCACTACCGGATATGCAGCACCTGAACAGTATGGTCTGTCACAATCTGATGGGCGTGCAGATATTTATGCGCTGGGCATTTTGCTTAATATTATGCTTACCGGAGAGCATCCATCACGAAAGCTTGCTGGTGGCAGAATGGGAAGGATCGTACAAAAATGTACAATGGTCAGTCCGGAAAAAAGATACAAAAGTATTCTTCATCTGATGGAGATTTTATAAATAACAAGAGGGAAAATCAATGAGTAAAAAGTGTATAAAATGCGGACAGCTGATACCAGATGAAGCATCCTTTTGTCCGCATTGTACAGCAGTTCAGGCAGAAAAAAAGGAGATAAAACCACCCAGACGATGGAAGAAGAAAGCGTTGATCATTCTGACCATTCTGATTCTGAGTGCAGTTGTGGGGACTGTTTTTTTAATGCATCACAAGCCCCAAAAATACGAAGGCGGCGCGCAGATCGTTTATCAGGATAAAGATAAGTCATATAAGGTTCTGCTGACTTTTTCCCAGGAAGATGGTGTGACAGGACATGCACAGGGAGAGCGTACCGATACACTGTCTGAGGGGATGGACAGTGCCCTGCCTTGTCAGCTGTATGTTCTTGATCAGAAAACCGGGAAGCTGGCATGGGAAGAATTTACACAAAAGGTTAAGTCCTGCCAGGTAAATACAAAGCCTTATGAAAATTCTCAGAAGATGGAGTTTGTGGAACCAACTCATAATGAAAGCTTTCCAGATGCAGCATATGTATCGGATATCCTTTTTCATGCGGACAGCGGCACCAATGACATTGAATGGATGCTGACTATGGAAAACGGAGATACGATTTCCCTACGTACAAAGCTTACATTGGAAAAGCAGAAAGCAGTTACTTATTATTTCGAGGATACCCCGATGGAAACAACCGATCAATTAAAGGCGCTGTTGGCTTCCATTGAGGAAGAGGTGCCATCAGATACCACAGTATATCTTCATCTTCCGGCAGTGACCTATGATGGAGATATTGTTTTCGGAGATCATGTATGGGGGATTTATGGAAGCACAGAAGAGGACATCACCACTACCTTTACCGGAACCGTAAGTATGAGAGGAATGAATGGAAATTATGCTGATATATCCGGCGTACATTTTGCTGGAAATTCAGGAACCGGTCTGAATGCGTATTGTCTGGTACTTCTTTCCCAGTGCAGCTTTGACGGATGGGATACTGCAGCGTTTGCACAAAATGGGGCATGGGTCAATGCAATGGATTGTACTTTTACAAATAATATAACAGCATTGAAATTTAACAGCAGCACTTCTTATGGTTCTGCTCCAAACTATTTAAATAATACGTTTACTGATAACGGAACGGCTGTCTGTATCAACAATCTGCCGGGAACAGAAGTGCTTGATTTTGCAGGAAGCATATTCTCAGGAAATGATACAGACATTGACAATAAAGCGGAGCATCCTGTAGATACAGCTAAGGCAGCTTTTCAATAATATGCAGATGAATAGTTTCCGGCAGGAGTGCAAAGATGTGCAGCAAAATCAGGCCGCTGGTTCATGAGGCACCTCCTGCAAGACGAATTACGATACTATGCAGCAGGGTAATTGTGTTTGAAAATGTTAATATTTATAATAGAAATGAATGCCTGATTCAGGCAAAAAATATAGTATATCATTATGGGGGAAAGAGAAATGAAGAGATTCAAAAAAATGTCAATAGTACTGCTTCTTGGCATGCTGGTGAGTATGCTGGCCATGCCGGTTTCAGCCAAGGCAGCAGCGCTGAACAGGAAAAGCATTACCTTGAATGTAGGTAAAAGTTATAAGTTAAAGGCAAAGGGAATCAAAAGGAAAATCACCTGGACAAGCAGTAAAAAGAGTGTGGCAACGGTTTCCAAGACCGGAGTTGTAAAGGCGAGAAAGAAGGGAACAGCTGTCATCACCGCCAAATACGGAAAGAAAAAACTTACATGTAAAGTAACAGTTAAAAAGCCGGTGAAAGGTGTTAAATCATATTTTAACATAATATATAGCAAGAATTCTCCTTCCTCTACAGGTGGGAGATGAATTGCATAAAAGCAAAAAGAACAC
>NZ_JBFKZO010000017.1:0-80571 GCF_040929965.1 Blautia sp. 1033sp1_1033st1_G9_1033SCRN_220408
TTCGGCACACGATCGGAAACAGACAGATCTACCAGTTAAGAAAAGAAACCATAGAGCGGATCTTCGGTACAGCGAAAGAACAGCATGGATTTCGATATACACAGTATGTAGGAAAAGCACGGATGGAAATGAAAGCCGGGCTTATCTTTGCATGCATGAATTTGAAAAAACTGGCAAAGATCCTGGAAAAACGAGGTTGGAACACAGCCAGATTTTTGTTGATTTTAAAGAGAATAAAAAGAAAAGAAGTTTTAAAAGAAAAATGGTGCTGGGCATAACACCCAACACCAAGTTTGTCTACAGTCTGAAAGGACAGCTTGATTGCTGTCCTTAAAATTTTTAATACTGTCCTTATTAGGCGTATACTTTTGATTTATTGCGACCAAGCATTTCTGCCGTCTCAAGCCATTCTTTTATTACAACTTGAGCATTCTGAACGGCCTCATCATAAGTTTTTCCATCTGCCATACAGCCAGGAAGATCTGGAACATTTACTATATAGCAGTTATCTTCATCTGACCATGTAATAATCATTGTATATTTCATTATAGATCCTCCTTATATATTATATGTAGCAAACAATCTTCTTATTTGACGCACTTGATAAGGCTTTGCCATTTTTCCGTTTGGCTGTATATTAACAATATCTGGAATATCTGAACGATAATAGATGTAATGATCTCCTTTTATTCTGCAAAAGAACCCTCGTGATTCCATTACATATCTAAGGTCTAAAAATTTAATATTGTTATCCCTTGTACCACTCATAACGTCGTCATATGCATTATTTGGCACTTCTTCTTTCCTCCTATTATATCATATAGCATCTCAGATGCAAGAGTTATGTTTATGCCGCAATCGCCCATACTCCTCTTTCGCGGGAGTAAAAAGAACTGTACATCTGCAGTACCTGCCGTACCTTATCTTTCCAGTGTGGGTTCGAGGCAGCTTTTTTATGGCCATCAATCTCTGCATAGATATCTGAAAGCCTTGCTTCACCGCCGATTGAGGATAATGCTGCAAATACAACATCTCTCCATGTAGCGGAAGCGCTATCCCTGATATCCATTTCTTTTCGATATGGAAACTGAAAATCAAGGATATAAGGAGCAATTTTTTTCAGTACCATAATATACTCATGAACTAACGGAACAAATTTCTTATGCGAATAAGTCCGTCCTTCGGATACGCAGTTATGCTGATATTTGATGATAATCTGCTCCAGTTCTCCGGGTTTCACAATATCCGTGAGCATGGAATAAAGGTGTCCGTTCCTTCGAACATCTCCCATCAAAATCCCCATACGGGCTCCTGACTCCATGGAAGCGAAATATTTCATGACCACATTATTCAATGTTTTCATAAATTCCGGCCATGGCATCTGTCCAAGATCATGCTTTGACAGTTCACCGGATGGATCCGGATACATACTGCCAGCATATGGAATCTTGATCTCAGCTCCGTATGGCGGGTGCATAAATACGAAATCTGCATAAGAGAAAGCTTCCGGAACTTCATCCTGAAAAGCATCCAGACAGCAGATATTTGGTCTTACAGGTTTTGGGTTTAAGTCAGCTCCAAAATAGCCGACCCCCATATCCTGGCACACATCGTAACCAGTACCGGAACCAGCAAATAATTCAGCGAAACGTTCTACCTGGTATTTCCAGATCAGGAAAGCCTGAACATATCCGCTGCAGTTTCCGCGGTATTTACTATTTCCCCAAGGGCCACGGTCTTTATAGGACAGGACCGTAGAATCATTTTTTCCTAAAATTTCCTCAATTTCTTTTCGCGTCATATTATCTTCCTCATAATCTATCTTTTTTTCTATGTAAATCACTTATCTGTGCAGTAATCAAGTCCACGCTGCAATTTTATGTAAATATTGCAATATCTTTCCTGTTCACTGCCTTCACACGCCATCATTCCCTCCAGGAAGAAACTCATAGCTTCTTCTCTTGTTTTCCAGGTTCTCTTTGTGCCATAACATACTGTTGTAATCATTTAATTTTCCTCCCTTGTGAACATACCCACTGCCTACGCTAATGCTTAGAAGCGGGGGCTTCAGCCTCACGGCTTTCATTTTCTGCCTTAAGCATGTCTTTCCTTGTACCAATCAACCAGCTTATCCAAATCAAGCTTTGTGCCAAACATGGTTTTTGTTCCACCATACTTCAGTGGAAAGTTAAAATCTTTCATGTGTGATTCCGTATTAATAATTATCATGGGCAAATTCTTGACACATGTCATAAGACATAACAAAACCATAGTATGCGACACGTTTTACAGTTGTTTCAACGATCTGATTAGAACGTGCTTTATGCCATACAAGCCAGCTATGCTGCCTCCACATACCATCCTCAGATAAGGCATATCCGGTACAGATACGTGTAACTTTCTTATTCTGTTCCCATAAGTTGGATGAATTTGCATGACACTGGTTTGGCTTGCCGCGCATTAATTTCACGTTGTTGCCAACCCAAAATTGACCATAATTAAAGATATTATCCAGGTCTTCTTCGTATGTTGGAAAACAGACTGCCTCTCCTGCAAAATCAAGAAGTTTTTGACGAAGATCCAATAGACGGTCATCCATTGTTGGATGCATTTTCTTCATGTCTTCCAATGTGTCCTGGAACCAGAACTGGTTTTCTTTACATCTTGATTTCCAGTCTTCATCCATTAGCTTACATTTGATGCCGTCTTTGATTTTCTGATTTCTGGTTTCACTGTAGATAAGACATTTGTCAAACATGTCTTTATCAGTGATATTGGTAATACATGATGTGCCATCAAGGATAACACGGGTACCACAAACTGTTTGAAGTTGTGTAATATCTGTTGGTAATGATTTCATAATGTTTTTCCTCCGGTGATCAGATAATATTTTTGTCCAGCATCTGTATGGATTTGTTCATATCCGCAAATTCCTGCATAGACTCTTTGCTCGGCATATGATAAACAAAATTATCTATTGTTGCACGATTGATTCTCTCCTCAATCTCATCCACAACCTTTCTGCAGATTTCCTGGGAATCGTATTCTCCGACCCTGATAGAAGAACCAGTGAAAGGTGTCACATGGATAATATAATTGTGGATGGAAATAGATGCAAATGTAAGCGGAACAATATACAATCCGTCTTGTGATCTGATATACATAATGATTTCCTCCTATATTAATTTTGGGATTTCAGAATAAACATAATGAACATACCCACCGCCACGCTAATGCTTAGAGGCGAGGGTATTTTCCGCGTTCAGGATAAAACTCCTAATGTTCGTCCTAGAAATTTGTCATGTCGGCAAGATATGCTGGATATTCCTTTGCAGAAAGCAAATTTCTCATATATGAATAATCTCTGTATTCTGCATTTAGAAATTCGTCATAGCAGGCCCAGATGGAACCATCAAAGCCACGGTCAAATAGCCATTCTGAAAACGGCGTATCCAAATTGTTGTCCTCCAATGTATCAGCAATGTATTCCTTAACTGCCTTATCCAGTGCTTTTTCATCAACATTATGGCTGATCATCCAGTCATGCTGATATTTCTCGTAAGCAGTCTGACGAATATCATTAAGTATCTGGAATAATGGTGAATGATCGAAAGCGTCTACAAAAGCAGACATCTCATCAATGACTACTCCAAATTTTTCAAGCGATTTTAAATTTTCCTCTTCATGATAGGCGTAAAGAACGGACTTGCATGCCCAATAAGCCTGCAGGATTCTTGTTTTCATGTCATTTTTCTTGTACTGATTCATAATAGTTTCCTCCTAAAATTTTCTAATTTTTGACAGTATTAAGTTTTTCTCCTTTCTTCATAAGATTTGCTGTCATCATTAATATGTATTTCAGAAAAATTTGCATAAAAAAAGAGCTATGCGTTGCGCAAGCTCCTTTTACAGACTGTTATTCTCAGGCATTTTTCTTAGCAGCATAGTAAATCAGCTGCTCCATCCGTTCCTGCCTGGACAGGATACAGGCGATGTAGTCGTCTATTATTCTACGCATACCGTGCGCGATATCCAGAGCCTCGTAGCGGCACTCCAGTTCAAGGAGATCCGCATTGTCCTGAACGATATCCGGATCATTCTGATTGATCCATTCTATGTTACGTCTCATCTGTTCCTCAATTTTCTCACATGTAATTCTTTCTGTAGTAGTCAATACAATTCCCTCATTCTTTCTAAAGTAATAATTATAGTGTACGTTAGCCAGCAAATAACAGCAAGGACAATCGTTCGATTTGTTTCGACAAAAAAAGAGATTGTAGCGTAAAAGAATATATCAAACGTATTTTTTTGTATTGATTAATCAATGCTATGTGAACTACCGACAGACGACTACATCGGCTGGGGTTTTACGTTCTTTTCAATAATAGTGGAAATAGATACAAAGAAACTTAAAAAGACATTGCTGGAATATCCAAATGAACTGATGAGGAGAAACACCAAAGAAATCCAGTACACTGTACCAGAATTATTTATCCAGATTGCGAAGAATACCCCCGCCTCTAAGCTTAGCGTAGGCGGTAGGTATTGTTCGCGTACACAAGGTTAAGTAACAGCCTCAAGCTGTTGCTTAACCTTCTTTTTGTTGTTCAAAATATTTTTTCAGAGCGTCTATCGTACTATCTTTACGATTTCCATAAAAACGTTCAATACTTTTTTGTTTTTCCAATAAAGCTATCAGGTTTGGATCAACCGTTCCAATGTGAGATTCGCTGTATTCAACAACATAATTATAAATCGCTTTTGCACTGTCAAGGGAACTAGCCTTCAGTAATAATACTGAAACAAAGTCTTCCGAGTCCTCTTTGCAATCATTTATTGAACTGTATTCAATTTCGTCTTCTGCAAGGGAAACCAGGCCTTCGTCTGTTATATATTTCTTAACAGTCAACTTAAGGTCGGCAAAGAGTCTAAATATATCTGAAGATACATTACAGACAACAGGATCACTCATAAGATTTCTTGCAGTTTCAGGTTTAAATCCAGTGAAGGCAATGTCCTTAAGCGTGGTTTCTCTCTGAAAAATGTCAGTAAATGTTATATCAGTCAAAACAGCAGAAACCGAAGATTCTTTCATATGAAATAATTTCAGTGAGCATAAAAATTCCTTAGATATAGAGGAATTTATGTGAAGGGAAGTGGCTGTGAACGGAAGCTGGGCGTTTGTAGTAGAAATAGTATATTTCTGCTCAGCTTCTGGCTGAGACAGTGTGGAACATAACTTTACGGCCGTTCCTGTTGCAACTACGCCCATTATATCTGATGAAAAAGAAACATAGTCTATATCCAATCCGATAATGGCATCTCCTCCAGCATCCGTAATCTGCTCGATCAGCTGATTAATGGCAAAGTCCTTTGCTGTTTTGAGTTTGTCTGAATACATTGTACTATTCGTTCCAAAAAAGTCTGCAAAACTTGCACCCAGCGAACTTAAAAATCCAGTTCCGAGGGCACATTCTCCTGAATATACTCCCAGGTAGTTACTGATAGTATATCCTTCAAAATTATATCCAGATGTCATTAGTATATTATTCCTCATATTTAACCTCCTCCGTATCATACTTTCATCATTCATGTTTACGTCAACTACTCCTGAGTGAACTACTCGTCTACAAGTAACCGAGCATCACTTTTAAGACACTCTGCTTTCATCTCGGTAATTCAATTACCGAGATGAAAGCAGTATGGCTCTTTGAGCAATCAGCCTTTCCCCAGAGGTTTCCTTGCTCCAATGACCCAGTTCCCGCAGTGATGCAGGATCCTGAACTTTGACAGGCTGACCTGGTTATACTTTCCGGATGTACGGATGTAGTTATCCTCTGCATCTTTCATATAACAGGATGTCCCGGTAAACCCGGAGATCCAGCCTTTCTTCCCGTTCAGTTCCACACGGTCGAACAGGCAGGCGGTAACGGATGTTCTCTTTCCGCCCCGTCTTTTCGTGAAGGTCACGGCCTTTGTGTTCTTGCTGTTCCGTGCAGCTTTCCGGTTCAGTTCCTTCAGTCCCTTCCTCGGGGTCTCTTCATGAAGGGAGCGTTTCTTTCGCCTTACCTGCTGGATATAAAGGACAGGTTCCTTATCCTTAACGGAAGTGACACCCGTCCTTACCAGGGCAATGGCTGTGGCATCATTCCCATGGCTCTTTGGGAGCTTCAGTATCTCCCGGTCCACTTTCGTGATGTTCCCATAGGTAAACACCGCATCCGGGAATGTCTTCCTGAGGCGTTTCCTTAAGATGTTCATGAACGTGGCATCCCGGAGGCCCCTGGTGAACTTCTTCTGTTCCTGCATCCACTGGTACAGGACGCCTCCCGGCAGGTGGTTCTCCGTGGTATGGCAGCAGCTGCATACCGTGGCCATATACTGCGGGTTATTGGAAGCCCCCTGGCTCCGGTACAGGATATGGTGTACATGCAGCTTCCTTCCTTTCTTTTTACAGACCTGGCAGGTATACCTGTCTCGGTCAAGGACGTAGGCACGGACATTTTCGTAGTCGTACTGCGGCCCTTTCTGGTACAGGCCACCGTGGAGCCCCGGGTCTTTCATGCGGGCCGGGTCGAAACGTCCCAGTTCGATGGCAAGCCGGTATCCTTCCGGGAGAAGGCCCTGCAGTTTCCTGATCCACCGGATATGGTGGTCTGTCTTTGACTGCAGGGACGGCGGAAGCCATCCTTCCGGCCTTCCGGATGTGAACGTACTCTTCTGTTTCTTCCAGTGCCGGCCTTTCTGACCCGGTTTCTCACAGTATACACGTTTGGTCTTCGGTCTCCATTTCGGGTGGCGGTACCGGATCTTGCGGCAGCGTCTCCCTCTCCTTAAGGAAGCTCTTGTTTCCAGTAGTTTCCTTTTTGTCATGGAATCCCTGAGACTGATCTCCTCCTTATGCAAGACAGTACCGTCTTCCAGCACAACGGATACCCCGATGTGCTGGGACCCGGTATCTATGCCAAGATAACCGGGCTGCGTGGTACTGCCTGTCTTATAGTTCAGTTTTATGGTAAACGGGACTTTCCGGTATACGGAAGCTTTCCCGCCATCAAGTAATAAACGGGCTTTCCTTTCAGATACAGGCATCAGCCGGCATCCGCTTTGCCCTACCACGAACACACTCATGGCTGATCCCTCCTTTTATTATTGTGGCAGGTACGCAAGAGTCCTGCCCTCCCATACGGGAGTCGTCGCCCTTCGACAAGGTTCCGGATACTTCGTGCACCAGGTCAGTGCCTCCTTCTCCGGGGAGACATCCGTTGCCTGAACCCTGTACCGGCTTTGGCACAACCGGGTCGGGTATTGATATCCGGGACGTAGTGTAATGATACCCACCATCGTAAGTGGATCCCATCACCCTGAGTCTAGTCAGCGCGCCCTTTCGGGTACTACTGATAACTTCACATGCCTTTCAGCATGCTCGGTTATTCAATAGCCGAGAAGCTGACGAGTACCATCTTTGGCATATTTCAGAGTATCACACAGCTTTATATTGTGTTTTTGGATACGGATTTCATCACTGAACCCCAAAATGTAGCTGAGACAGATCCTGTAAATAATCTCTGTCGGGGCACATCCAAATACCTGTTTCGCAAAGATATGGTTTAGACGTTCTGTGTCGTCTGGATACAGACTTTTCATGTGTTCACGCTGGTATAAACGGGTGACAATCTCTGTAATGTACATTCCAGATTTCATATACAGGTCTGCAAAGGTCTTATCCGGATCATCAAAGCATCCCGGATTTTCTTTTTCCAGACAGTCAACCATGTCTTTTACCACCCATTTAGGGGTAAAAATCTGGTTTGTCTTCTGCGGCGGTACGCAATCGAAGATATCTTCCTGATTCTTTTTATCAAAGTAGTCAGCCAATTCTATTTTCTTAGCAAGAAACTCTTTTATGGAATCATTAAATACAACCGGGTCAATGAATGTATCTACGGATTCCTTGATGGTTTGCTGCAGCGTCTCGACAGCCTGTTTTTTCTGCTCATCAATGTGTTGGTTTACAGCCTGTATTTCTTCTCTGGTCGTAGCTTCTGCCAGTCTCTGTTCGCGCTCCTTTTCCAGAATCTTCTGTTGGATTTGGAAGTCTCCGACTGCTTTTCCTACGACAGCATGGGTTTCTGTCTGCAGCTTCCGTTCCAGATTTTTCTTTGTGGATACAGAAAGCTCCTTGCCATATTCCTCAGATGCTTTCTGAATCACATGATCCGTAACTTCCGATTTAAAGGTTTTTGAAAGTGACTCTATCAGGGCATCGCTTTTTGCACAGGATATGAATTAATGTCAATTAATGTATCCAAGGCACACCTCCGCCTCTTTTTGTATGTTTTCAGATACATATATTATAACGCTAATTTGATGGTTCATCTACACGTTTCAACATAAAAAAGAGACCGACTGGCCTCTTTTTTATGTTGAACTCAGTTCAAAATACCATATATATAATTTGTGTTTTCCAGAAATCATTTTCCAGTCTTTTCCGTAAATTGTTTTAAACTCTGAATTAGCTTTGGAATTCAACAAGGCTGGATACTTTCTGTTTTTTACAAAACATATAAGAAATTATTCGACGCTCTTTATTCATAGACAACTCCTTTGGCACTGTGAAGTATTGAATTTTAAATGTTATAAGGCTGTTTTCAATTTTTTGTTCCGCTTTCGTTTTGAGGTCATTTAAAATTTTCTGTTCCGGATGCGTTTTGAGGTCATTTAAAATTTTCTGTTCCGGATGCTCCAAATTACAGGACCACTTCACATATATAGTAATATCCATTCGATTCACAGACGGCCACTCCATATTGTGTAACATTTTTACTCATCCTTGTTTTCCTTGCAGAATCAAGGGCCTGGAACCTTGTATGTATATCATCCGCAGTTCTTGAAATTGATTTCCAAAGATTTTCGCCTGGTGCTGAACTGGTTACTTTGTAATCTGACAACATAGCTCCGAGTGATCCATATGTCGGAAGTGTTCCGCTGGATGTGTCATAAACTGCCATATCTGCTGCACGAAGCTGAGCGATCTGCATAGCTGTATCTGACATTGTAAGCGTTCCCAGTCCATTCTTGGATCTCTGAGCATTCAGTAAAGCAAACATTTCATTCGCAATATCTGTTTTATAGGTATAATTTCCGATAACCCTTGCGATCTCACCTGAAAGTGTATCCTGTTTCTTGCTTATATCACCCTGTACAGGTTCTGTTTCCTTAGTAATATTCTGCTTGTTATCTACCTCATAAGGTCCTTCACTAATCGTAGAAACAAGGTTTCCAGCATCATCATAGGTCTTTTTGACATAAGTTTCATAAGTAGATGTCCAGCCATCAATATTCCTGGTTTCTTTTACCACTTCAACTTCTGTATGGGTTCCATCACCGTTATTGATGATTGTAGGTTTATCTGGAGTGATATCTGTGAATCCAGGAGTAGTTCCTCCGTTTCCACCCTGATTGATGTTAACATTAACATTGTATGTATCAGAACTTCCATTTGCCGCTGCAGCGTTTGCGTCTGCCATATTCTTTGCCATCTGATCCACATCTGATGTATCAAGGGATCCTGTATTCAGGTTTCCGCTTGATGGTAAAGACAGATTTCCAGCTGCATCATCAAGGTTTGTTAATTTTGGCAGATCTGTATCAATCCATGAAAACGTACCATCTCCATTGTCCACACGTTTTTCATATCCGATAACAACCCCATGATCATTCAACTTGGAATAAACATTTCCTGTAATATGGACATGTTTACCATCAATCGTTGTAGCATCTTTATTTTTGTTCAACTCATTCCCTTCACTGTCTACTTCAACGAAAGCATAGGTATCATCATCGTTGCGGACATATTTGTAATACTTGACCGTGCCATCTTCAGCTGTTACCTTATAAACATTTTCCAGTCCATCTACCGGCTCATAATTATCTGGGATATCCGGGTTAACATCCTCCCACTTCCAGCTTCCATCAATCTGTTTTGTCCTTTTTCGGTAGCCGATGATCTTCCCATCATTATCGATGACCATATAAAGTTCATTTTCTCCCGGGACCGGCATATAGTTTAATGGTATCTCCGGATCCAGCTTCCACTCATCATCCACTTCTATCTTTCCAGTATTCCACCAGGCTCCTGCACTTGCATCATATCCTTCTGCATATTCATCGGGTCTGTTAACAGGGGTCTTTATCCGATAAGTCCAGGAACCTAAGAAACAGGCTACCAGAAGGACTAATAGCATTACCAACTGTTTCAAGATCATTTCCTCCTTTTTTTATTTTTAATATGTTATTTTTCATGAATTTCATCAGATTTTTGGGCATAAGAAAAAGGCCTGTTGGCCTTTTCCTATGTAGCCAGGTGATACTGGCATAATATTGAAGCAATGGATTGATTAACCTGTTCGGGTTTCTTCTTTTCAGATACAGAGGGAACAAAATCTGAAACTTCTACCTGAACCTTTGGTTTTCCCATATAGTTCTGATACCCAAGAGTTCCAATAAGATCCATACAGGTCGGACAGCCTTCCGTTTTAAACTTTTCAGCCATATCGAACGCTATCGCACTGCACCCGGGACCTAAAAATTTAATTGCACCTTTTCGCAGTTCTGTATAAAAACTGTTTCCGATAGGTACTGTTTTAAAATTTTTGATTTTAACAACAACGGGCGGATTTCCTTCACCAAAAGGAGCAAACCGTTGAATATCAGCTGTAACATCTGAAATATCAGATGCCCTGATTTCTATATCATATTCAATCATATCTGATTTCGGATGAGGAGCTCCCATAATCTCATTCATTCCTCTTCGAAATTCAAGAAACCCTTCTTTCGGAATAGACAATCCAGCAGCCCCTTTATGTCCTCCATATTTTGAAAGGATTTCCGGGTGCAGGTCATGGAACTTATCCAATGACTCTTTGATATTGTTATAGTCTGCAGCCCTGGCAGAGCCTTTTAATCCATGCTCTGTTTTTGTGAACACGATAGCGGAGCAGTTATATTCTTCGCTGAGGAAACCAGCTACCAAACCAACAACACCTTCTGCAGTTTTCGGATCACAGATGATGAGAGGATTAGATCCAATAAGGTTTTCTTTCTCAATCATATCTACAGCCCTTTTCACAGCTTCTTCTTTTTTCCCTTTTCTGACATCATTAATTCCATTCAATTCCTGCGCCATCATAGAAGCGTTGGTATAATTTCCGGTGATCAGTGTCTGAAGGGAAATGTTTGCTCCATCATCATATAAACGACCTGGAGCATTTAACATTGGAGCCAGTTTAAAACCGATATCTCCTTCATTTATGATATTATCCGACTGTAAAAGATTAACCATGCACTGAAGCCCTGGTGTAATATCCCTGTCACGGATACTTTGGATTCCCTCATGATAAATATTCCGGTTATCGGAAATAAAAGGCATCACATCTGCAACTGTGGCAATCGCAGCAAAAGCTGAAATCTTTTTCAGAGTCTTTGTGCCAGGAATCATAATCTGAGCCAGTTTATAGACCAGACCTGCTCCACAGTAGCCATTGAAAGTAGTTTTTACAGAAGTTCCTTTCTGAATCAATTGGTCAGGAACATGTGGGTCTACGATAAGATCTGCTTCAGGAAGGACAATCTGTCCATCTATCTTAGGCTCATGGTGGTCGATAACAAGAACTACCATTCCTTTTTCTTTTGCCTTTTTAATAGCTGGAATTGCGGCAATCCCATTGTCTACCGTAATAATTACTCCTCCGTTAACCTCATCTACAATCTTCTCTGATAATCCATATCCTTCTGACATACGGCGAGGGAGTCTGAGATTTATATTGTCAGCATGTAACTCCCGTAGTAAGAGGTATAAACCTGCCGTAGCACACACACCGTCGCAATCATAGTCCCCAATTACAGTAATCGGAGCATTCTGTGATGCATAGACCTGGATCCACATTGCCATAAGATCCAGATTCTGGATAAAATACGGTCCCTGTGACGGATGTAAAAATTCTTCAGCTAAACCTGTATTATGCTGTACTACATCCATGACATTTTTAAATCCTTTATTTTTCCATTGCATATATATTCTCCTTTCATCAATAGTTTTTGTTTCATTTTTAATATGTATTTTTAGAAGAACGACATGAAAAAAGCCGGGCCAAAGCCCGGCAAGAATGTGATTAGATGCGGTCAAGAACTACATATCTTGCAACAATAGAGAGCAAAGTCTGTGCCCTTCTTCCTTCCTGTGCAGGCATACGTTTTGTCTGGATGATACCAGACATATTTACATAATCTCCTACCTTAGGTTCCAGTTCCATATTGCGATCAAAATATACAAAAGATGCACGGCTTTTAGTTTCGTTTTTCATATCTATCCTTACAGTGACAATGTACAGATTATGGTCTTCGTTACGATAAACACGAATGATTTCTCCTCCAAGGCTTACACTGCAAAAGCCATTTTTAGAATTGTCCAGAAATATATCGTCTGCGATAAGACGAATCCGGAATTCACGATGAAAATTGTTTCCACCTGTTGGACGCATTATAGAAACAGTTTCAATGTGCCCTCTCAGGGAAACAATATCGCCTTCATTTACTTCTCGGTTCACTTCGATAGCTTTTTCTCCACTCATAACAAATGCTGGAAAGTCACGGTTAAAATTGTCTGATTTTGATTCATTATTACTATCCAATTTTCCCCAGATAAGCTTCGGTGTGAAGATCCCTACTACAATAAAGAGACTCTTTGTTTCATTGTTAAAGTTTTTGAACATTACTTTTCCAGTACACTGGATGGTGTTCTCAGGTTTAATTTCATGTGTCATAATAAAACTCCTTTCAAGATATTTTCTGTTGGATTCTCGGTTCTTCAAGAGGAAAAAGTCTGGAACATAAGAACAATGTCCCTCCTGCTATCTTTCGCTGACGAACTTTACTCTCATATTTAATATGTCATTTTAGAAAACTTCTAAGAAAAATTATTTTTTCGCTTTACTTTTATATTTCTGATCTTGTAAATGTCTCATGTTTTGAATCTTTGTTACAGCATTCTCTCCTGAAGAATCGCAAATAAAACCTGTATAACTGTCTTTTTCAGGTACACGCTCCATCAGTATCCCGGATTCTTTTTTTTGCTGTTTTCTTTCTGGCTTTACATTTCTGGTTTTCAACTGTTCTTCTTTTTCATGTTTCTCCTCAAGTTTCTTCTTTTTTACATAATGACGCATATAGCGTCTTTTTTCAGCTCTTGAAATACTAAAGCTCCTAATATTGAATCCTAAAAATAACCCGGCAAAAACACCCACAAGGGCTGCCAGAAAATACATTCCGATAAGCATTGTTTCCATAAAAATATTTAACACCCGGAAATGAAACTTGCATATTTCCGGGTGCTCCCTCCCTTCTGTTATAAAATCAGAGCATCATAATCAATTGCGTCCGCAGCCACATCTGCACTCATATCAGCTCCTGCTTCTGTTAACCCAGTATCCGGAACACTGTCAGGCGTACTTGACATATTGTCTGGTGTACTGAAATCGTTCTGGCTATCCATATAACTGGTATCCGGTGTCTGCATATCAGCTGTATTCTGTTGAATGTCCTGAGACAAGTCTGGTGAAGTGTCAAATCCTGTATCATTTGTAAGATCAGATGTATTCAAGTCCATAGCTTCATTGAGCCCGTTATCCAATCCATTATCCAGACCAGTATCAAAATCATTCTGCATCGCAGAATCTACTCCATCACCGATAATTCCTTCTGAATCAATGTTGTCCATGATATCAAATTCCATTTCTGCAAGATTTATCACATCAAAGTCAGGCATAGAATCCAATGTAAAATCAGGTACTGCCATATCTTCAGCTATAGAATCAAAGGCTAGGTTCACCGTTTCGTCTACAGAAACAAAAGGATCCATTGCGTCACAGAGTGTTTCCGTAAAAGAGTTTCCACACATATCAGAAAGGTCACTAAGCAGATCACTATATGTTTCCATAAGCTCATTGGATTCAAGGATATTTGAAGCATCATTTGATATCGCATCCGCAAGGGCATCTGCGAGGTCTTCATTTGATATCGCATCAATCTCATAAGCTTCTCCAAGAGCCATTTCTTCCCCATTTATTGTAAGAGGAGTGTTAAGAAAGTCTGAAAAGCCAAAATCCGGCTCTTCTGTATAAGCAGTTATTGCATCCGAAATTTCATCCATGCCTTCTTTTCCTGCTGCAGGTTCGGCTGACACTGTTTTCATATCGTTTGCAATGTCAGAAACCTCAGTATCTACATTGTCCGCAAATTCCTGTGTACCATCGCCATCTTCCAGGCCTGGACTTGTTTCTCTGGAAGGTTCATCTGTTTCCTTATTATCCATGACCCCAGCCAGATCTGAACCATCAAAATCCGCTTCTGGTACCGTTGTTTCTTCTACCATTTCCGCATTAAGAGGATCTTCTCCTACTTCTCCACCATCTGTATCATTCTGACTATCTTCTGACTTTTCACGGCCAAGTTCATCATCGTCCGGATCATCGTCCATATCTGCACCATGTCCAGATACTTCATTTCCTGCTGATGGTGGAGTTTCCAGGGAACTGTCAATATCTCCCCCGTTTTTCTTTTCAAACTCTTCCTCATCTGGTTTATCTGGTTCATTATCCGTATCGTCTGGTTCTTTCTCTGGGGTATCGGTATCCGGATTTTCTCTGTCTACTGATTCTGGAGGCTGCTCCATATCATTTGGATCAGTTTCCTGATCAATCGGATTCTGTTCCTGATCCACAGGACGATTATCTTCGTTGTCAAGGTCTTTTTTATCATCACCAGCCGTCTTATCTGGATCAGCCTTTTCATTGTCAGGATTATCTTTTGGATCCTCATCTACTTTATCTTTTGGATCTTCATCAGTTTTATCCCTGGGATCTTCCCTATCAGAATTTTCCTTTTCCAGATCTTTATTATCCGGTTCCTGCTCTATTCTTTCTTTTGGATCTTCTGCATCCCGTTCGGTCTTATCAGCCGGTTCTTTATCTTGATCTGGTTTATCCTCCAAAGATTTTTCTAAATCTTCTTTTGGGTCTTCTCTGTCTATTTCAGCCTTATCTGGATCATTTTCCAAATCTTTTTCATTTGGTTCCTTATCAATGTCCTTTGGCTCTTCACTTGCCAGATTATCCCTGTCTTTGTCAGCCTTATCCTCCGGTTCTTTGTCCCTATCGGCTTTATATTCCGGCTCTTTATCCTTGTCAGCTTTATCCTCCGGTTCTTTGCCCCTGTCAGCTTTATCCTCCGGTTCTTTATCGCTGTCAGCTTTATCCTCCGGTTCTTTATCGCTGTCAGCTTTATCGTCTGGTTCTTTATCCATGTCCGCCTTATCGCTGTCCGGTCGTACCAAATCTAAGATCTTGTCATGAAGACCTTGCTGGAAGTCATTCTGAGGAAACACAATGCTAATAGGATCCTTAATTGTTCTGTATATTTCAATGCCCTTATTGACACCGTTGATAAACTCAATTTTATTTCCAGCAAGATGCAGGATGTTATTTTTATCAATAGCATCTCCTATTCTTGAAACAATGTCCTTGTTGAACTTCGGATCATCAATAAGAGTTGTAACAGCTTTAAAAATGCCTTCACGGATAACTGCTTTTCCTTCACTCTCACCATATGTTTTCAGGATATTTAAAGCAGTTCCAAAATAAGAATCACTTGGCTTCGACAGTACGTCCCTGTCTGCGGAAGTTCTCTCACCAGGTTCTTTTTTCAGGACATCTGACATACTGGAGGCCATTTGTGTTACTTTGTCCTTAACCTCTTCTTTAGCCTCTTCTTTATCTTTGAATTCAGAATCATCAATATCATTCACAGATGCCTTATCCGGAGATTCTTTATCAGCAGTATCTTTTGATTTATCAAATTCTTCTGCCTTATCTTTATCAACTGAAACAAGCGATAAGCCTGAAGGTTTTACTTCAACATCCATTTTTATCGGTGTTCCATATTTTTCAAGTGCTGAACAAACCTTATCAAAAGAAGTTTTTGCAACAGCGGAAATACTGTTCATGATATTATTGATTCTTGAAAAAACAGCCTTTTCTCCAGAGCTGATCCGATCTGCCAAAGAAGCAACCACATTAACGACCGCATTTGACGTTATCCTCAGAAATCCATCCGGATTTTCAGTCCCACCAGTTTTTTCAAAACAGATGCGAAGCTTATCCTTTACCTCACCAAGCGATACTTTGGATTTTACATAATCTGAGAATTTGTCCTGCAGTTCCCATTGAAGAGCTACTGTCGGACTGACAGCGTAAGCAGAAGGGTTCTTGAGCACATCTGTAGTTTTACTAAGGATATTTTTGATTTTAACAGATACGCCGTCTGCTTTTGAAATGCTTTCCATTCCTTTGCATACTGCTTTAATTTTTCCCTGGTCTATATCAGGCCTATCATACTGAATAGAAGCAATAACCTTTGCTACCGGATCTGAAATATTCTGTTTTCCTTCAGTTTTCTGGATATTTCCAATAAGTTTTTTTAATTCACCATCGTTTCCGACTTTTCCAGCAGTTATTTTTTCTGACAAAATCTCATTCAACCTGCTTTTCAGCATTTGCTCATCTTTAGTGAGAACTGGTCCTTCCTTATTCTCCGATTTATCTGCTTTATCTTTAGAAGACACATTTTTTTCATTATCGGTTTTCACATCTGAATCTTTGGAAGTTTCTGATTTGGGTTCATTATCCGGATTATTTTTTTCTAACGAATCTCTGGCATTATCAGCAGAGTCTTTTTCCATAAGCTTATTATCGGTTGATTCCTTATCTTTAGGTTCGGCATCCGTTTCGTCCCATGTATCTGCTGTTACATTACTTTCAGCTTCCTGCTCTTTATCTTCTGATTCAGTATCATCAACCGGTTTCTTATCTGCAGCATCTTCTGGTTCGTCATCTTTGAAATACTCTGAACCCGAGTCTGTTCTATCTTTCAGACCTTTCTCATCAGTATCCTTTTCGTCAGCTGAATCTTTAGAAGAGTCATTGGTGAGATCTTCTTTCTCAACATCCTCTCTCTCTTCCACCTTACTGTTATCTATGTCCTTACTTCTATCAGAATCTATATCTATCTTTCCTGTTTTAGAATCTTTGTCTACTTTATCCGGGACCGGGCCGCTTACTAAATCAAAGATTCCTTCAATAAGAGAAAGTGCTATACTATTTAAAAGATTTGTCTGAAGAAATCCATTGATTGCCAATGCACAATCAAAAGAAGTCGGCACCCTTCCATTTATTTCCAGGCCTTTATTTCTCGCAACGATAACGATTTTCATATTTGTGTATGTAAAACCAATATTGCTTCGATAAATTGGGAACAAAGGATTTTTTTCGATATAACCGTTTCTTTTATCGATCATCCTGTCTACTTTTTCGTCCCCTGTTTTTTCCCAGAGAATTGATTTTCCATGTCTTTCAGCAGAAGCTGCTTTATCAGCCATGTCTGCCTGACTATTCCTATCAGAATCCTGTCTCTTATTTCCAGTATCTTCCGTAGTATTATCAGAAGTGAATTCATGTTCTGCCCGTTGGAAACCGGATACATTAGAATCTGCCTTATCTGACTGATCCTCCGAAGATATTTTATCTTCTTCTTTATCGAAGAATTTTTCTACAAAATCCGTATTTTTAATTTTTTCAATGTCATCTGGATTGACGTTGACATTATACAAAGATTGCAGAAGCTTTCCATACTTTTCAAGGGAATTATCTACATTACTGTCTTCACCTTTCTTATAAAGGTCATCTGCAAACAGATGTATAGCTCTGGCAAGGGCATTTCTTTCTACCGGACCAAGGCATTTTTCATCAATATACTGTTTTCCGTTTTGAGCCTTGTATAAATTATTGAGGAGCTGGGCAAAATCCTTAATTCCTTCTTTTGCCTCATCAATGTAGTCTATATCAACTTTCGCTTTCATTTCACCTGAAAATGAAATGCCGAATTTATCAGTAAATGAACCATTATCATTGATCTGCATTCCTGATTTTGCTTTTACAGTATCCATATCTATGGAACCATCAGGCTTTGTTTCATAAGAAAAGATTTCTTTTCCAGCGTGGGACTCCAGTATGGCAGTTTTTTCATTTTCAGGAATATTATCCAGATGTTTGGTCATTACATCATTTACTGTATTGATAACATCTCCGCATCCTTCCTTAAATACCTGGCTGATTGCCGAATATTTATTTTCACTGTCAACTCCGTCATTCTCAACCCTGGATTCTCCAAAATCAGAAAGAAACTCTTTTACAATCTGTGCTATTTTTTTAATACTCTCATCAGAAGCACCATGTATAGGTTCAATATCTGATATTGCTTTTTGTACACTTTCTGCAAAAACATCCAGCCCACCGCCTTTGACAGCAGTAGTTTCGAATGCTTTAATAATACTATTCTGTACATCGTCCGGAATATCAGAAGCGACCTTATAATCACTTAATGCGATTACAGCAGAAATAAGCGCAGAATTCCCCACATTTTTAAAAATATCATTTAACTCATTTAAACTTGGAAATATATCCTCATCACATATCTGTGTTCTGATAGAAATATCGGGGTCATCCTTATATTCATTCAGTTCTGCCAGAGCATTTTCAAGGGTATTACATAATTCCTCGATCCTACCTGCAATGTTGTAATCTTCCAAAACAAACACCTCCTTCATATATTTCTAATATGTCATTTCGTGACATTTGTAGTAAAAGATGACATATTAAAAAGAAAAGGGGTGATGTAATTGTATTGGCTTAGATCCAAATTTGGAAGATTCTGGCCATTGATCCTGATTGCAGCAATGCTCTTTGTTTTTATTGTTTTTGCTACCAAACAGGATAATCTGAATGTTTATAATGGAGGAAATTCTACTTATACAGTAGAATCGGAATCTGAGACTGAAAAGGAAGTTGTATCAAACACTTACATGAACAAGGATATCGATCTTTCCATGCAGATTCCAGACGGATGGCAGCATGTAACAAAGGACGGATATGATACCTATGTACACAGTGCTTCTGCTTCTTCCATCCAGATACAGGTTATGGCATATTATCCAATGGTCAATAATGCAACAGCAGAGTCCTTGTCTGAAACTTATTCCCAGCGAGGTATGAGGATCACAGAATTCCAGTACATGTCAGATAACAGTTATTATCTGATTTACCAATCACAGGGAATGTCAGGGATTACAGATTACATCGAATATGTTATCTGGGACAGGTCACATGTAGCTAAAGTAGTTGTAACCTTTAATGATGAAAATTACGAGAAATTAAAAGATGAGATCTGGTATTGTCTGGACAGTATTTCATGGCAGTATGAAGATCCTATCACGGACGGATATAGACTGGTTTATCAGTTAGAGGGAGACTTTGAATATGCCGTACCGGATCAATGGACTACTGGTTCTTCTGATTCCTCTGTTTATGCTTACGATGAATCCAGTGGAGCTTCCCTTACTGTAAACCTTATCAATGACTCTACGATGCTCTCTGACATCACAGAGCTTGATTATTCGAACTTCCTTTCTAATGGAAAATCAAATTTTGTATTGAACCAGTTCCAGCAGACAGATAACAGCATTTACGGAGAAGCCACTTATGTAAATAACGATATTCAAATGGCCATTGTGCAGGAGTATTTTGCAAATGGTACGTATCAATATATCCTCACTTATGAGTTTCCGACAGAGCTTGGAAGCGATTATGTAAGTCTTGCACAGAATGGACTTGGAATGACCAGGATTTTTTATACAGCAGATGAATCCGAAAGCGAAACAGATGAAACAAATGATACACAGACAGAAAGTAATGGTGCTTCGAGCGTATCCCATTCCGACACAAATGGGACTGTATTCACCCCAGGGTCTCTTCCTTCTGAACAAAGTGAAAGTCAAAGTGAAACGCAGGCAGCCGGGCAGTCCGAGGCAACTCAGAGTGAAACGCAATCCGATTCCCAGAACGAAAATGTTTCCAGTTTTTCAGATGCATTACAATCGGTGGCAAACCTTTCACAGACACAGGCAGATAACGTTTCTTATATATGGTCTTCTTTAAATCTTGGAACTCCAACCTACGCACAGGCTATAAAAGAAAGTGATACTTCATTGATATTAATGGTCACGAATGACCAGAACATCAAATTTTATATAACGGTCGGAAAAGATGGGACTTTACAGGAAATCCACGCAGAAAGTGAAGATGGGCAGTTAATATATCCGCAAAGTTAACAAAAAAGAGCAACCACATAGTTGCTCTTTTTTCATGATAGCATTTTCCAAACTAGAAAAATAAGATAAGAAACCAACGCAAATGGTGCTATTGGATATTCCCTTTTTCTTAATTTTGTCAGTAAAAAGAATCCTGTACTTATAGTTGCCAGAACAACTACATATCCCACAACATCTTCTCCCAACATAAGTCCAATTGCGGAAAGCATCAGTACATCTCCGCCACCAAAATTTCCTGTTGTAGCCAATGCAAAAGTCGGAATTAACATACATGCCAGACCAATCAGATTCCAATATCCAAATTGTTCCATGTATAACAAAATCCCGCTTCCTATAACCATTACAGAGGGAAATAGCCATACAGGTATAGTTCTCGTTTTAACATCTGTATATGAAGCAATACAAAGAGAAGCAAATAGTAGAACAGTAATAATAACTATCATAACATTCCTTACCTTTTCATTGCCCGAAGATTCAGAATTTGCACGTATAGCTTATCTCCTGAGTGTTCCAATACTTTATACTCTGTTCCCTTGCTGGACCATTTGAAATTGGTTAAATCAATCGTTTCCCCATTTACTTCCGCTTCTGCAATCATTCCCATCAGCTTATCTATCATTTTCCGATACTCGATTAGGTTAATTCGATTATTACAAGCCCTTTCTTCTTTCGTCCTGTTTTCTGGATAATATTTCGGACAAGAGTAGAACATAGAATGAGGACCGTTATTGATCACCATCTCTACTCTTTCTTTATGATTTCCACAAATCGGAACGATATTTTTCCATGAATTTTCTATCGTAAGCATTTTTTATCTCCTTTTTTCTTTTAATATGTCATTTTTTCTTCCCAAACAGCAAAAAAGAGCCGCATAAGCGACTCTTATAAAAATTAACCACGGAAATTACATAAATGGCTTCTAAGCCACCTGGATGCCGCATCATACAAAAAGTCTGTATTCACATTTTGCATATCCACAGATGGGCTTTCCCAAACGGAAGTGACGGGATCATAAAAGAAAATTCCATGATCAGTTTCTATTTTGCTTTTTGCAAAATGTGGCTCATAACTGACTCTTCTGACATGAATCTGACTATCCTGCCACTGATCTTTTGGAATATTATTTCCATTCTCCTGTCCCATATTCTGAGCAGAATTTCTATTCCATGAAGCCGGGGTTTCGCAGGCCTGATTGAAGCTTTCCTGAGAGCTGTTCTGCTGTATATTCTGTCCTGTGATGACAGAAGAAGGCATAAGCTCGTTGAAATCATTAACAGGTATAGTCCTTCCATCAATAGGAATCTCTTCAGAAGAATAAAATCCATATCCAGCATACCCAACCACTTCAATTTCAAGCTGTAGATACAGGATCACACACTTATCAAAAGCACGATTACTGCAGATGGCAAGAGGATTATTTTTGGTGATCGGATCGGAATTAACCCATGCATCACATAACATTTCTCCATACTGCTCAATGCAAACATTGTCTTTACTGAGGACAGCTTTTACTGCAAACATTGGCGGGATTGCCGGCAGCCTTGTAAGATCTACCATATCAAACGATATTTTAGGGCGTTCCTCATCCGTCAACTGTTTATAAAAGATATTTTTCAAAGAAGTATGAGAAATGATAAAAACACAATCCGTTGACCTCTCATTCGGTCTCTGAAATATCTCTGCCTCAAATTTGCGATTGAATCTCTTGGAATTTATTTTTATTGCACTCATATAAATTTCCTCCTTAATAATTTACAGCCATTGCCGTATATCTTTTTTCTCCTTCTGCTTTTGTGCAGCATTCGCATGCTTCTGTCTTCCATTTTCTACATGGATGATTGCATATGGAATAAGGAGAAGAATAACAGATAGCAGAAACATCCTTCCCTTTTTCAAAGCAGACATCGCTGTCTACCTTTAAGGACATTAGTTTATCTCCATTCTTTACATACAGCATTTGTTTTTTTCCACGTTTAATGGAATTTTCTATTCTTCCCCTTACAACAGAATAACCATTCTGACTAAAATAGCCTTCTCTTTTGATATCCCATCCAAATGCATAAAACTGACTGGATTCACTTTGCGCTCCGATACAAATAACTTTTTCACCAGCATTCAGCTTCATTTTTTTTACAAGATCCGCCCTGTTTCTTTTTCCGTTTCTAAATTCAAACACAACTTTTGTATCTGAAAATTCTATCCGGAACAGATCCCTGTTTTTTGAATAAGACACCTTTTTAATGACACCATCCATAAGGATGACATCATTGATACGTTCAAGCATACTTATAATAAAGTGATTTTACGGAGCAGTTTTTTAATTTCTCAGAAGATTTTTCACACATATCTTCTGAAAGGAAATCACACGCTTCAATGATAGAAACAGCAATATCACATGCCGTGATCGCCTCTTCCTCTTTCAAGGCATTAAGAACGATATCAAGGGCATCCCCTTCTGCTTTTGCAGAAACATCCCTTTTGATTCCGCAAAACGAAACTGCCTTACGTATTATCTTTTCCCTGTCTTTGTTGATATCAACAGAACAGAGCTTTTTAAAGACACCTGGCAGTTTTTTAAATTCCGGAAGCATAGATGCAAGGGCTTCCTCAGCGGAAATCCCTTCTGCAGCATTTTTTGTATGTTTTCTTGAATATACCGGGGTAGGCATATATCCGGTGCCGATCCTTGTGCGGATCGTTCCAGTTACAGAAAACGCTGTGTCCCCGGTATCTGACATCTGGATCATAATACCTGGAACAATATCGTTTTCAAAGCCTTTTATAGAAGCTAAAGGCTCATACTCAAGAAATTCCAGTATGATCTGAGTTTTGTAATTATCTATCTGATAATACACAGCAGATGTTCCAAATTCTTTTTCGTAACAGTCCATAAAATCCTGCACCTGAGCTTTCTGTGAAATGATACCGTAAGCATCAGCAAATGCAGCATAGAGTTTTTTTGCTTTTCCAGCTTTTCGGATCATCAGCCTGCACATAGCCGGGCATGTCTCCATATAAGCAACATATCCGGCATCTCGGTGAAATCTTACCTTTAAATCATCCATGTATGCTGCCTTACCTGTACCAGTTCCAGCTCTTTGTGAAAGGGTTACGACTACTTTTTTATTTGTAAAAAAGATTTCGTTTCCGATCATAAAAAGCAATTTTGAATCTTCGGTTTCATTTAATAAATCTTTGTTCATCCCATCATACTTTTTCAACTTAGAAACGGGAATTTCTTCTGCAATCGTTCCGTATCCGGCTCCATGCCGATAACCGACCAGAGTTTCTTTTTCATAATCCACATGATCTAATGTAAATATCTGGATTTCATTTGTCATCGTTGGAACAAGCTTATTCAGTTCATCCATCTTTTCCAGATATTTAAACATATCCTCTTTCTTTGTCCCTGATACTTTCCATTTATCAAGGAGCATTTTCCTGTCATCGCTTTGTTTTGTGATTACAGGGGAAGCAATCGTTTTTAATCTTGTAACCGCCATAAAATTTCCTCCAAAATAATAGTGCCACCCAGGTCTGTAAAGGGCGACAAGGTTTCCGTGTTCAGTTTTTACCTCCTTTATTCAAAATTTCTGATTCACCTTTAATATGTGTTTTTGAAAAAAATTGTAAAAAAAAGACCGGTACCCCGGTCTTTTCAGGCTGCACTGAATCCAGCACAAAAACATTTGGAGTCAGCTATGCATCCTGGAAATAATATTAAAGTAAACTTGTGCTCTCCGGCATCTTTCTCCAACCGTGCTATTCATAATTCCTTCAAATTTGAGTTGAAAAAGCGCCGTAGCCTGTGAGATATCTGTCATAGAATTGAAACCAGAATATGGACTTACGGCCGTGTGCGTAGTATTCATTTCGTATATAGCATAAGAAACCTGTGTATATATGTCAGCTACATTCGATCCTCTGTTTTGCGCAAAATCCCATAGTCTTGCTTTTCTGTCCCCAAATGGGTTTCCCCAATCGGTGGTTGTCCACTGGCATAACCCGTAACCATAACTTCCAAAGTGGAATACTCCCCTCCCATCATTTACAAATTCAATTTTACTGACATTTCCCGTTACAATTCGATCATGATATGATTTGTTATATGTGGAAGATTGTCCTTCGACTGCATCAGGGCTGAACCCGCTTTCGTAGCTCCAATTAGCCATTGCAGCTGCAATAGCCGTATTAGAATAGCCTGCTGATTTCAGACCTTCAAACCCAATTGCTTCATCACGCGTTAATCCATATGACATCAATTGTACCAAACTTATTTCATAAGCATCAGACGAAGTATCTACAATTCTTCTTATCATTATTTTGGAATAATTTACATAACTCAATGGTGTAATGTCTACGCCTTTACTTGGGCCACGTGCCATAGAGTCTGTTCGGTTTCCACGTGCATGAATAATGTAGGGAATATTGTTTTTCTTGCCGGCATAAATTGCAACATGCTGGGACGGACCATCACCATACCAAAATAATATAATGTCTCCTGGTCTTGCCTGATCCAAATCATTGACAAGTTTACCGGTCCCCTCTAAGTCCCATGTACATACGTCTGAAGGAATATAATATCCACATTTTCTAAAAACACCGGATACAAAACCTGAACAGTCAGCACTCTGTTCCCAAGCCAGGCTATCTGAAGCAATTCCGTGTCCACCGCCCCAAGTATATGCCGTCTGGCTTGCTGGATTATATGTATAAGAGTGCTTATATGCTTCCAATACAACTTTAAGTCCGCCTGAGTAAGTAATCCTGGTACTGGCTTTTTTTGTTCGGTTCACAGGATTTTTTGCAGTTAATGTTTGGGTTTTAAGATTTACAGTGACATTGGCTGTATTATTCTTATTAATTTCTCCAGATAGCGTATTATTATACGAAGATATATCTCCATTATTGTCCGTGTTTGTGTATACAATTTTTTTAGGGATACAATCCCTAAAATTTTTATTATTAAGAGAAATTAACTTTTGGTATGTGCTATTCGCTTCTGATTCATCTAGTCCCCATCCATTATTTCCCACAAATGCAGAACCATCGGAAAGAAGGTCAGCATACATTTGTGTTTTGCCAACACTGGAATTTGCGTGAAAATATTCTGCAAATAGGATTGTAGAAAGGGCAATCAGCCACATGATGGCAATGTAGTACATAACCGTACCACTGCCTTTTTTCCATTCGATTGTCTTAAACCTCTGGTACAAAATATATAATTTTTGCTTCAGAAAGAATCACCTCCTTAACCTACATGATTAAACCATGGATAATTGGAACCTTCTGATGCTGGTTTTTCAATCATCATGACAATAGACGCAGATTTTGTCCCGCTTAAGAACAGGGTCACGGATTCTATCTTGACGGACACTGTACACTGTACATAGTTTCCTTTTTCCCACTTTAATGAAGAAGTTTCTTTCCCCAAATTAACCGAAGTATCTTCAGGCTCAGATACAGTATCTAAATATCCAGATTCTTTTTCTCTTTGCTGTACAAGATTCAGCCGTACTTTAACAGAACCGTCTACATATTTCAATTTCGATTTCTTTAGATCCTCTACAGCTATTTTTTCAGCAATATCCTTTGCTTCATCCATGCAGCTTCCGTTTCCATTTTTATCGGTAGCAACAACAGCCTGTCTGCAGGAAAGGTACGCTGTATACTCAAGCCTTTCTTTAATACTTCCCAATTGAATAATGCTTACCAACAAGACCAGCATGAGAATGATACAGGGAAGTGTACAGAGAAAACCAACAATGTCACCGCTTCCGCGCTGCCAGAAACTTTTTTTTAAGAACTTTTTCCTCATCAGACACCCCCTGATCCAGTTTCTGTCTCTTTTGCATTATCTGTTTTTTCTACAGCCATGACCATTTCGAAAGACTTCTTACCGTTTACAAGGGTTGTAATTCCTTTAAAGTTAACTGTAACCCTGCATTTCATATAACAGCCTTTCTTCCAGTTACATCCGTCAACATTGGAAACCTGCACTTTCAGGCTTCCAGGTTCATAAACATCACCATATGAAGAAAGATTTGCTGTGGCGGCTTTTTTTGCGTTATCCTTTGCATCGCTTAGCGTATCGGAAAGAGATGCAGCTCTTGCAGCCACATATGTTGTATATTCCAGTTTTTCTCGAAAGCTGGTAGCCTGGACGACGCTTACAAGGAGTGCAAATAGTATCAGCATTGTTGGAGCCAATGCAATGAAACTCAGCATCTCAGCTGAACCCTTTTTCCAATATTCCTTTGTAAAAATCTCTTTATGCAAACAAACACCTCCTTGCAAGGATCGTTATAATATATCCAAGAAACAAAAAGGCTGCCAGAGGATATTCTTTATTGGACCTTTTAATAACAGGAGTATGGTAAAAAATTGTACTATACGTATCCTTCAGCATCGACACTGTATTCTTCCGGTCTTTTAAGAAGCAATACATAAGCAGTAACGAAATCCCAGCTAAAAGCATACCAGAAGATTCTTCGATTCCTCTTAATGCAGTTACAGCCATAATAAGTTTTAAATCTCCAAGTCCCATCATACGGAAATATCCAAGTGCAAAGAATATCATCATCCATAACAGTCTATATAGGCTCTCCCCTGTAAACGGGAACTTACATAGAACAAGTCCTAGCACTATTGAAGGAAAAGTGATGATATTCAGAACTTTTCGATATCTTAAATCTGTATAAGCAGATATAATCAATATAATGATTGTTATTATAAAAGACAATTTACTCATACGACTTCCTCAGATATTTGATGCAATATTTTTCATTTTGGACAGCAGTTTGTTTCCACATTTTACAGCTATCACTATAAGAATAGCTGCAACAGCGACAATTGCCATCCATTCCATGGCTTCTACAGCATCTTCATCATTTACAAATGAACTTAAGTATCTTTTCAACAAATTCACCTCCTAAAAATAAGGACTGCTACAAATAGCAGCCCCTAAAAAAAAGTCGCAGTTTGATTATTTTCCACCCATCATGCCTTCTACTTGACTCATTGATGTATCCAAGGCACCACTTGCCTGATCAGCAGTTGATTTCATTCTGGTTCCAATCGTTACAATAACACCAATCAGAATCGCAGCTACTGCAACCAAGCCAATAAATTCGATGGTTTCTATTCCATCCTCTTCTTTTACAAAGCGTTTCAGATATTTCATTTATGATATCCTCCTTTCTAGTGAATTTATATACGATAATCCTCTACGAGGCTTTATCCGCATAAAATCTTTTACATGCATCATACAAAGTTACTCAGCATAGGCAGACAGATCATAACCATTAAGGGAAGAACCTTAAGTGTAATAATTGGAAGAAAGATCAGAGTTTTAATTTTTGAATCATGTGCTTCTACCGCATAAAGCCTTGTTTCCTCCACTTCTTTTGCCTTTCTATTTACCAGGGCTCTTACATTTACACCCTGTTCATAGGAGTTTACAATCTCCAGAATCAGGTCACTAAAATCTTCAATTTTATAAACTTTAGCAAGTTCTACCAAAGTTTCTGTCCATCCATTTGCTCCAAGAGATACCCTATTGATACTGTCTATGATATCCTCGGATAAAGGAGATTCAAATTTGGTGGCAGTTACAATCATTGCCTGGTCAACTGGAAGATCCATTGCTTTTTCCAACAATGATAGGAATCTAGGAAGATCATCCTGTATATGGAATAACCTTTCTTCTGCCTTGTCTTTTATCTGTGAATAAGGAAGTATCCACATCAGATACATAACAGCGGCTGCCATAAGCAAACAAACATCCATAAATAATAAGTTGGAAGACATAAGTAAAGATCCCAGTAAAAATAGAAATAAAATTAATGCAGCCTCTATTCTAAGAGCAACGTAATTTTCGATATGTGGGGCTGTATGCAGTATTTTACAATATCTTAAATATTCTTCCTGGCTGATACCGCATAAGCTGTCACCTTTAGGATTTTTATAAAACATATCAAAAACATTTTTTTGAAAATTTGAAAAAAGCCAGTCATCGTCTGCTCTTTTCATTCCAAGAGTTTGTTTTTTTTGCCCCTTTTCATATACAAATATCGCAATTAAGGACAGTATAAGTATAATAGCAAGTATCGCCATACACATTATTATAATTATCTCAGATCTCATATGGATTTTCCTCCTAAATACGTTCGGAGACTCGTGACTTCAGTCATGGGTGATTGACAACCCCTCCTTAATTTAGGTCTACCTTATTTCCGAGCATCTTATGTACGATTACAGATCCAACAAGCAGTATTCCTACTATAACAAGGAACGCGACCGTCATAATGCTTGATGAAAAATAGGATTTGATGATGTCCGGCATAAACAGGTATGTTCCAACCAGGATTATGATCGGCATAACATCTGCGAAAATTACGATGATCTGGGATTCTGTCATCATACTCTGTCTTTTCTTACGATACATAAGCCGGTCTTCAATATTTTTCTGAAGCTTTTCAATAGCTTCTCCCGCATCACCACCAACATCTGTCATGATTGTAATCGCAGTTGCCACATCATGAACATCCTTATTTTCTGTATCTTTTGCATATTCAAAGAATGCATCTGATATGGAAGTACCAAGTTTTAATTTTGAAGAAAGCACACGAAAGTCATCCCGGATACTGTCATGCAACAGTTCACAATTTACTACTGAATCAATTGCCTGTTCTACCGTCATTCCAGAGTGCAGGGAAGACGCCATCTGTGTCAGAGCTCTTACAAAACGGTCTTCAAATTTCTTATCGGCGCTTCCTTTCTGTAGCATAATAAACATGTTTGGAAGCATGGCTCCAAGTATTATTAAAATCAGCATCAATGACCGGTCATCCGATAAAAAGAATGACACAAATGCAAGCAATGCCGGACATCCAACTTGCATAGCCAGGAACTGCTGCACTGTAATACCTGTCTTGCTCCTACGAAGGTTATATTCCAGTTTTTCAAGGTACTGTTGAATAAAAGTGTTACCACTTCCCTGCAGGATCGTTGTCCTTTGAAGGACTTTTGTAACAAAGATTGCAGTAACACATGCAACCGCTGCTGCTACGAGCAGATAAATATGTAGAAATTCCAAATCTTTATCCCTCCACTTCTAATATGTCATTTTCGAAAGCTTTTATCAGAAAAATCTTTCATTCTTCCGGCATATCTACACCATTCATTTCCAAATGTTTTGCTATTTTTTCCGGATAGTACCCTGTATATATAAATTGATCTTTCTGATAGTCATACACAAAGATATTTTTCAGCATTACCTTTCCGTCTTTTCCAATTCCCTCAACGGAACAGATATGTGAAGTCACCCTTCGCCCATTTGGGAGTCTTCTCAGCTGTACAATCAGCTGGATTGCCTCCGCTATCATGAGAGCTTTTGCCCTTTCTGAGTAAGAAGAATCTTTGTCCATCTCCATCATTGTTGGAATACGGACATTGACCAAGTTTTCTGGCGAATTTGCATGTCCAGTGCTCATGGAGCCTTCATGTCCGGTACTCATAGCCGATAAAAGGGATACAACGGCACCATCTCGTGTTTCTCCTACGATAATACGATCCGGTCTCATTCGAAGAGATGCTTTAACAAGAGCTGACATATCAATGGAATCCATGTTTGCATTTTTTATTTCTCTCGTTTCCAGAGCCCTCACGTTTTTCTGTTTTAACTGTAACTCCAGAGTATCCTCTATCGTAATAAGAAGTTCATCTTCTGGAAGAAAAGAGGACAGCATGTTCAGGAAAGTTGTCTTACCGGTTCCGGTACCGCCGGAAACAAAAATTGACACTTTTCCTTTAACACATTTTTCAAGAAAATCAAGCATTTCCTGTGAAATAGAATTTAATTCCAGGTATTTGGATGCAACCATCATGGAATTATTAAACTTTCGTATGGTAAGGGTTGCACCATGAGGAGAGATAGGTGGAATTGTTGCACAGACTCGGGACCCATCCTCTAGTCTGGCATCTACCCTTGGAGTGCTTAAGTTAACAGCACGTCCAATCGGCTGAAGGATCCTGTTTATAACATTCTGAAGGGCTTCTTCATCGGAAAAGCATGCCTTTACAGAACGTATTTTTCCTTTTATCTCAACAACAATATTGTCATATCTCTGAACGACAATCTCTGTAATAGCAGGGTTATCCAGATACTGCTGCAAAGGACCAAGTCCAATAATATTTTGGATTGCCAGTTTTTCCAGCCTTCGCTTTTTTTCGTAATCCACGGGCAGCTTTTCAATTTCTGCCCGTATAGTTTTTTCAATTTTCTGATCAAGTTCTTTCCGGTCTATCGTACTATCAGTCAGTTCCCTCCGGTACTGCGTAGATATTGTCTGGATAATATCACCAATACTCTTTTTCTCTTTCACAGTTGGAGTGATCTGTTCTGTCTGAACCCTTCTGTCAATATCACTAATCTCTGTTTTTTTATTTTTTAATTTCTGTTCCAGTATAGAAGCCATAATAAGACCTCCTATTTTCTAAGCAACCTTTGCAGGAATGATTTTTTCTTTTCTACTTTCGCATCAGAATCAAAATTTCCCTCCTGCAGCACATAAGATACAATATTTCTTAACTGTTTGGTAAATTCATGATCTGGCTGGAAAGCAAGAGGTTCCCCATAGTTTCCTGCCTTAATGACATCCGGATTATATTTCAGTTTCCCGACACAGTCATACGGAAAAAACTCAACAATTTCCTGAACAGATACCCCTGTGGATTTCTGAGGCATGATATTATTGATAACCAGCTTTGTATGGGTCAAATCAAAATCAATAGCTTTCATTGTTTCAATAAAAGCTTTGTCGCAGTTTGCCGTATTGACATTCTGTGTCATGATCAGAAGGATCATGGTTGCCTTTTCAAGAGCAACCATTGTAGAGTCCCGGGTATTGTTTCCAGTATCACAGATCACATAATCAAACTCTCCATTATTGATAATATTGTCTAAAATGATGGAAAGGGAGTCTGTTTCTATTCTCATGCTGTCTTCATTGCTAATAGGTGCCGGAAGTACATATAATCCGCTTTTTTTATCTTTACGAAGCCATTCCTCTATCTCACTGCATGAGTAGTGAATATCTTCTGGGCGCTTCCCCTTCTCCATCAGCTCCTGTATCTCTTCCGCCCAGTTCGTAAGGTTCAGTCCGTCTGTTCCCATATGAATCGTAGAACGTACATCTCCAAAATCGATGTTATAATCCACAATACATACACGTAGCCTGCGACGGCCTACATTTACGAGAGCCAGATATGTAGCCAGCTCGGAAGCAATCGTAGTCTTACCGACTCCGCCTTTTGCAGAATATACTGTAATCACTTTTGTTTTTCCTTTTACCTTACCGGAATCTTTTCGGAATCCTTCAACGATAATATCCTCTTCTTTTGGTGCAACAGTTTTTTTCTTTTTTACAGGTACAGATGGCTCCGGTTCTTCTATTACTTCTGATTGGGTTTCATCATTCACTTCAAGATCCTCCGGGATATCGAATTCCTCATCCAGATCTTCTTCAATATCCTCCTCATCTTCAAAAGGAACATCCATCAATCCCGTCTCCTTTTTATTATCTGGCTTTTTAGTTTGAGGCTGAGGAATCTGTTTTAATTTCTCTTTTTGAGGAGTTTCCTTTTGGGGAGCCGACAAAATATCTGGTTTATATGGGGGCTTTTTAAGATCTTCCAATATCTCATCTGCCATCATGGACATACCAATTGTAGGGAACCCATATCTTGCACCATCTTTTAATTCCTGTTCATTTTTTGCATGGTAAGCGATTGGGATTCCTTTGAAGTTCCACTTATCCCTGGTTTTTAGGGCATCATAGGATAACACAACAAGGTCAGGTGCTTTGCCTGTTACGATAAGATCTATATCACTGACAGAATCATAACAGGTCAGTTCTATTTCCATTGTCATGTCCATCATAGATGCAATACTTAAGTCTTCAACTATTTCCTTTTGCAGACATATAAATAATATCTTCTTCATAAATTTTCTAAAATTTCCTTTCTAAAAAAGGAGTGCCAAAAGACACTCTTTAGATTAGTTACGGGGTAAAGACCGCACTACCATCAGATGTCTCGTTTTCAGACTGTGTCTCTTCCTGAGGTTCCGTTTCTGTCTGTTGAGTTTCTGTTTCACTGACGGTTTCTGTTTCACTGACGGTTTCTGTTTCACTGACAGTTTCTGTTTCAGCATATGGAGTGTACATAGGATCCGTTCCTTCTGCAGCCTGATATCCGGTTGCATCAACGAGTCCAAGATATATACTTCCATTTGTCACAGCATAAATTAATTCCATGGATTCATTGATACTTTCTTCAATAGATACACCAGTGATCGTTCCATTATCCTTATAAACCTCAAGGACACGCTTATTCTGCTGGATCAGGGAAATGGTGGAATCCAGGTTTGCGTAGATGTTTACGTGGGAACCTTCTTTCAAATCATTTGTGATACCTGTATTTTCGTTTACCGGGACTGTTACCGCCACCGCGTCTGATTTCATGTTCATCTCAACAATAGATCCGCCTGTAACAGACAGCATGCTTGTTGTAAGAGGCATCCCCTCACTGACATCCATGCGGAGAGAATCACCAGATTTTATCAGAGTCTGATATTCAGATGGTGTGACAAATTGAGCAGATGCGTCCGTTTTTTTACCGGCTATTACAATCTTTGAATCCACCTGTACAGGAGTCAGCATATCAGCAGTAAGCTGATCGCCAGCTGAATAAGAACCATTGAATAAATACATTGTGCCTCTTGAAGGAGACATGTAATGGTAAATCAGAAATGCAGCCATGGAAGAAAACAGTACAGCACCGATGATCAAGGATGTTATGATCTTGTTTTTTGACATAATTACCTCCTTTTCTTTTTTTTCCTTTTCTCTATTAATATGTAATTTTTTTTGAAAGATAGCAAAAAAGAGACGGATTTTCCGTCCCTCTGAAAAACAGTGCATGACCGTGGGTAATTAACGGATAGCTGACAAGGTATTCGCACCATAGATATGTTTATTGACAGTAAAAATGTAGTAGAACGTCTTTTTGTTACCTGACAGATTATAGTAACGGCCTTCCTTTTTGGCTTTTGCAATATCCCTTCTTTGTCCGGCATTGGTTTTAGTTACGATCTCCCGTACCATGGATTTTTTTATTACTTGTTTTTTTGCAGATAACATAACGTAATTACTCATGTCCATTCTTTTGAAATATACCTCAGGGTGATTCTGGCAGATAAACAAATATCCATCATCCATAACAATCAAGCTGTTATATCCATATCTGCCCTTTATTTTCCTAAGTTTATCCTCTTTTTCGTTTTCCATTGCATGTTGTACCAAAGGTTTTGATCCGTATTCACAGATACATTCAATTTTATCTTCATTGATAAAAGTATTTTTATTAACCTTTAACATAATAGATCCTCCAATATCCCCTCCCCAGGAGGGGAGGGGATTACCCTGCTGCTTTTTGGAAAACAGCTGATATTTCTTTCTTTGTCAAGATTTCTTCTAATTCAGAGTTGGATATGGTCGCATTGTTCAGTGGTTCAATCTGTACAAGGACAGGTTCTGCATCCCTAAAATCATAACCGCGGTTTGACCTGCAGATAAACCATCCTGTTGGGGATTTTGGAAGCCACTTGACAACATCCCTGTCGTCGATACGCCCTTCCCGCCCGATCATACGCACTGCCAGGTCAACATCTTCCGGCTGGGATATCTTCCCAAGGAAAAACATACCGCAGTTTGCGACAATGGATGAAGGCATCATGGATATCTTTTGGGTAATTGCAATGATAAACAGTCCATACCCTGCAGACTGGTCAAGGATTTCTTCAAATTCTGACTGTCCGGAAAGGGAAGCCATTCCTCCACCGCCGCCTGTGCCGGCCGTATCATTACCTGTCAGGACTTTGTTTGCCTCTTCAATTACCAGAACAGTTTCGTATTGGGCCGGGTTCAGATATCCCCGTTCAAAACCTTTGGCTACTTTATAAAAGCCAGATGTTATGATCCCGAAAATAAAGTTTGCAAAAGTAGATTCCAAACCAAAGGACTCGAATACCGTTACATCATCTTCACCAATCAGTTCATCAACGCCAAGTCCAGTTCCTTTTGAGTTCGGATCACTGAAATTATCCTCTGCTGAGAATAGCCGGTATTCAATGGAATACGGTCTTGCAAAACAGGAAAGTCTTTCCAGCAGCCTGGAATATGCATCCAGGGTATCATTTCCGGCTCTTTTCTGTCCTCCGTTGAAAGAATCACTGGTCTGCTGCATATCTTTGTAGATCTTATGGAAGGTAACGCTTGCCGATCGCCTGGAAATTTCTGCATCCCAATCAGGGTACACTTCCGGAAATTTGTAATTATCCTTATTATTCATGTACTCTTCATCGAAGAACTCTCCTTTAGAAGGAAATACTCCAGCCTGGGTGTAAAGCTTGTAAAATACATCGGACAGCATCTGCTTGCCCCGTTCAAGAAGTCCGTAAGCACGGCAGTAAATATTGATGATACCATCGATCCAGTGCTGTGGTTCTACCTTATACGGGATCTTACAAGGATTCAGGTTGATCGGCCTGAAATGGGTATTTCCCATACTGTAGAAGCGGAATCTTTCCGGTTCCACGAATCTGGCAATACCTCTCCAATCCTGTTTCGGATCCATGATCACAATACGGAGACGTTTTCCAGTTGCTGTTCTTCTGGAATTTGCCAGCTCACGGATAAACCGCATGGCTGCAACTGTCTTTCCGGAACGGGAAGCCCCAGTGAATACTCCATGCATCAGTTCATCAATGTTGATCCTGTAATCAAACTGAGTACGGTATCCATTTTTGAATGTATAACGTTCTGCATTGAGCTGTGTGCCCATGTAGATGTTTCCACGCAGGAGTCCCGGAACACGGAACTTCGGAACATCATCGATATTGGTGTCAATACCTCCTTCAGATACACGTGGAAGATGGGCATATGCAACGTATTCATTTGGCAGCAGGACTGTTGCATATTTGTAATCACTGACCCCTGCTATATTTTCCCTCGTTACATCAGCAGAAAAGGCACGGAAATGATAAAGAAGATGCTGCTGTTCTTCATCACAAAGGTCCAGGATCTGAATTGGCTGTGTCATGGCATATTCATTCTGCCACGTGGATTTTGCAGAAGCCTGGGCAACAGATAATGCATCCATGTCCGGACATGCAATATACACATAAGTATAAAAAGCCCCATTCCCCCGAAGTGCTTTTTTCAGCCTTTCGTTCTGGTATTCCAAAAGTTCCAGGATATCTTTCACCTGCTGGTCCAGCCACTGGTAGGATTTACTGTAACCAATGGAAGGTCCAAGACCCAGTGAACCGGATGTTCCAGTTGTAAAAGAACCTGTACTGCCTATGCTCGTCCCGGAACTCTTCCCTTCACTGCTTCCGTAACTCTGCCCTTTTCCTACGCTGCTTGACTGCCCCCAGTTCTGACCTGTCCCATTTGAAACGGATTGGGTATAAGACTCACTGTCGGATTGTCCAACGGAACGGCTCTTGCTGGTCCCATCTGAAACAGACTGTGACTGACTTACGCTTTCGCTATTTGACTGGCTGTAAGAACGACTCAGGGAATCACTCTGGCTGAGTGACTGTGAAATGCTTTCGCTCTGGCTGACAGACTGTGACATGGAAGAAGAAAGGCTGGTTCCCTTATTCTGGCTGATGGACACAGAATAGGACTGGCCCACATTCTGGCTTGATGAATTGCTCGCACTTTCGCCATAACTGCTTCCTTTACTGGAACCATATCCCGAGGATGTGCTGCTGCTCTGCCCGATGCTGTCACTTGAACTCGTTCCCTGTCCATTAGAATAAGAAAGTCCCTGGGATGTTCCGTAAGAAGAACCAAATCCTTCACTGTAGGATTTTCCCATGCCGGCAGAATAGCTTTCTGATAAGCCGGCAGAATGGCTCTGGGATGTCCCTGCTCCCATGTTCCAGCTGCTTCCATCCGATGATGAATGGGATGTCCCAAAACTTTTCCCATTACTTCCCGACGTTCCCGAACTGTTCGAGTGGCTATTATTGAACCCGCTTCCTGTAGTATCAGAAGTACCTCCGGATTGCGAACCATTTACTCCAGCACTTACCCCTAATACATTGACGCCCGCATTTCCCCCAACGGAATCAGAATTACTCTCTGAATGGCTATGGTTCCCGCTATAACCAGTGCTGTCTGAACTGGTATTACTCCAGCCATTGCTCCAGCTGTTTGAATTGCTGTACCCGTTGGATGTATTGTGGCTTCCTCCGATTCCCTGGCTGGTTGATGTACCATAACTGTCACTGCTGTTTACGCCCGTAGAATGGGATATATTTGATGACTCCCCAAAAGATTTATTTGCACTCTGGCTGACGCTCTGGCTATAGCTTTGTCCAATATTTGTAGAGTTTGATACCCCATCGCTGTGATTTCTGGAGACCCCGGAACTATAAGACTGGCTCATACTTTCACTATTGTTCTGTCCCAATGAGATTCCACGGCTTGATCCGAACGAGTTTCCTAAACTATTTCCGGATGCCTGGGACATAGAAACACCGGTTGACTCCCCTCTTGTGATACCCTGTGTATATCCACGGGTGACACCCTGTGTGTGCCCGATCGTCTGGCCAATCGTCTGGCCTCTGGTAATGCCTTCCGTTGTGCCGACGGTCTGGCCTCTTGTTACCCCTTGACTTATAGAATGGTTTTCCCCAACAGAATCCGTTACAGAATTACCATGGCTTAACCCAAAACTTTCCCCAAGGGAATGCGAAATGGATTTTCCCACGCTCTCACTATATCCAGTATTATATGATTCTCCCTGCGTATAACTCACAGTCCTGGAATCGGTATAGTTCTTCGACCATCCCTGTGAATTACCAGTTGATGTCATATATGTCATTGGAATAGATAAGTTAAAACTTAAGGATTTTGTTCCCTGCAGCTGGCCATACCATTCCGTCATCTGTTTTTCTGTCTGCGCTGTCCATGCCATAAGTGTTCTATGGTATACCGGTGTAGACAATACCTCTATGACATACTCATAATCTGCCATAGCAGTAATGATCTCTTCCAGGGTCCCCTGGGAATCCGGGTTCAGGTTTGTTCCTCCAACCCCTTTGTTTCCCATATCTTCACCTGCAGTATTAGCCTTTGGGATACCACGTACCGCGGTCATGAATTTCATGGTACGCATCTTTTCCCCAAGCCATGCACCTTCCTCTGCAGTGATCGCATGCATATGCAGGACACGGAACGTACCCATCATGCTGCCGATAAAACCTTTAAAGTCAGAATCGGCTCTTGCCTTTGCATCATCGATATTATCCGATACCCCCTGAACTCCGTAGAGATACATCAGCCCTTCAGGTGTCGGCTTGATCACATTTGCAATGATCGTGACCAGATTATATCCCTGCTCGTAAACAGCGGATAACACCTGTGACTGCATATCCATGAAAGACGTACTCTGTTTTGCAGACTTTGGCAGACGGTCCACCCTGGCAAATTTTACAGCTTTGTAGAGGATACTCTTTTTCCCTGTTTCCGGATCGATGGTTTCAATTTTATAACACAGGTAATTCATCTTTGCCTTAGACGGATTTATTTCTTTATCTGATTCTGTCCAGGAATCAAGAATCCTGAAATCATCTTCCGGAATAGATGTGTTGACCGGGTTTAAGACTTTTTTCATCCTGTGAAGTAACGCCATAACATCACCCTCTTTCAAATTAATTCACTTTTAATATGTAATCTGGAAAAGATTGCAAGAAAAAAAGACATCCGAAGATGTCTTTTGCTGATCCCTGCCAGCTACCATTTTTTCCGGAATACAAGAACAAATGTCTTCCGTTTCTTTTCTGCATATGGACAGCCATCCTGGTCCCGGCTGCATTTCGGACAGTCGTTCCGCCAGTTATATCCATACACAGATGCGAAAGCACTGTCTGATTTTCCAGTGATTCCCGGCATCATGGTATATCCTGCGCCTTTATTCTTATTTACCACATAGTCAGCAAGGACCTGATGTGTTTCCGTAAGATATATTCTTCCTTTCGGTGCCATCCGTATTTCTCTCAGCATTTCTTCTGCTATTAATTTACTCTTTTCTTTGCACGGCAGTGTTTTAAAAAACTTCCCGGGATGGTTCAGCTTGTATATTTTTTGAAAATGTTCTGCCTGCTCCTCAATATAATAAATTGGAAGAAACAACATTTTTTTTACCAGAAGAAGACGGCCCTTTTTCTTCTTTCTGTAAATAAGATTGACCAGACACTCTCTTAACAAAAGAATGAAGAACACAATGAGGACCAGAAACAGTACCCGTAACAACGTATTTCCAAAAATGAATATTTCTTCCAGTTTACAGCCCCAAATCCTGTCTGCCAGGAGTCCAAAAACTATTGATAATAAAAGATCGTAAATTAGTACCAGCATACACTTCTCCCCGTTTTCTGTCCTTGTCAGGCTCACAATGCCATAACATATATCCACAGACAGCAGTATAAGACAAAAAGAAGGATATGCCAAGTATGGATTCCCACAGCCATGATATAAAGCCTTGCTGACAGAAATATACAGGCAAAACAGGGTATAGGTAAATTTAAAAAAGCCGACAGGATAAAGATCTACCATATACCGGAAACCGTATTCTTTCCAATAAGAAAATCGTTGACACAGTCCGGAAACAATAGCTATGACGATTGATATTAAAAGAACAAAACCATACAGCCTCCAACCAGACAAGAATAATGCAACCAGAATCACATAAGAATAATAAAAACACATTTCCCCAAATGTTGGGGCTTCAATTATTGCATACATGTAAAAACCTCCTTTTTCCTAATATGTCAGATTCCAGGGAAGATACCTGATTTTCCGATATCATTTTCCAAAACTAACATATTAAAGAAAATTGGAGGTTCTTTATATATTTAGGGAATTCCCGCTCAGAATCCTAAAATATATGGTTATTGTTGAAAAATTCAGTCGCGCATTCTCGTGACTTCAGTCGTGAGTTAGAGGCTTCTTTAAATTCGCTGTTCCAGTAAGATTTCTTATAAAAATGAACCGTTTTCTGGAATATCTTACATATTAAAGATAAGAAATTCGAAAGGAGGAACCTTTATGGATATCTTCACTACCTACAGTGTGAGGATTGACCGTTTTACCCGTATCTTCCAGGACACGGTGAACTGGTATCGTCGGTCTGTGGATTTCTTCATAAGGGTCATCCTTCTGGAGAAAGAAGAACTGTTCCGGCTGAAAACACAGACAGAACGGGTCAATGCAGTAGAAAGGATCACGGTCATTACGTCGGGCCGCCCGGAAGTAAAGTATAACTTCGGGAAGGAGTTTTACAAGTTCCCAAGTTACTACCGCCGAGCTGCCATTGCGAAAGCTCTTGGTTCTGTATCTTCTTATCTTTCCCGTCTTGAGTCCTGGAAAAAGGAAGCCCCAGAGACCAGAGGCAGGGAACCAGGTCTTCCCAAAGCCGGTTTTACCTGTCCTGCCTTATATAAGAAAGGCTGTTACGTCCGTCTTTCCGATCATACGGCTAATATCAAAGTCTGGGTCCGTAATACCTGGGATTGGGTAACGGTGAACTTAAGGAAGTCTGATGCGGATTATATCGTCCGTTACTGCCGGAACCGGAAAGAATGTGTCCCGGTGTTGCGGAAGAGGGGAAAGAAGTGGTATCTGGATTTCTCCTTCCAGGAAAAAGCAAAACTGGAAGAAAAGAAGATCTGTAACACCCGGATTCTTGCCGTGGACCTGGGGATCAACAATGCCTGTACCTGCTGTGTCATGGAAGCAGACGGCACGGTCGCAGGAAGGAAATTTCTTTCCCTTCCTGCAGAAAACGACTGTCTGGACCATGCAGTGGGACGGCTTAAGAAAGCCCAGAAAAACGGGGCAAAGAGAATGCCGCGCCTGTGGGCTGCGGCAAACGGCATCAATGACAATATTGCGGTAAGGACAGCGTCCTTTATCGTAGAACAGGCAGTAAAGTACAACGTGGATACAGTCGTCTTCGAACACCTGGATACTTCCGGAAAGAAGAAAGGGTCTAAGAAACAGAGACTCCATTTCTGGAAGGCCCAGTATGTACAGAAGATGGTGACAGATAAATGTGAATTCAAACAGTGTATAAATGTGACAATTCGAAATGGCGGAGTGCTTATCGTAACACTCCGCCGAAAGCCTAATCGGTTTGAGCAAAATTTGCTTGATTAGGTCTGTAATTCTATTGTATGCAATATGACTGATTTTAAACACTTAAATGTTCTTTCCAATCTGCTGGAAAATTCATAGCTGCCAAACTGATGACACTGCTATTCTTCTGGAACAAAGCCTCTAATTTAGTTACAAAGCCTGTCCACTCCTTATCTGATGATCTCAAATATTTCATGGCCAACAAAATCTGATATAATCCATTATGTGCCGGCGAAGGTATCACTTTATCTGCATCCAAAATTTCCGGTGTTGTATGTATTGTGCGATTGTAAATTCTGGAATTATGAGCACACATATTCCTTAATACGGAAACAGCCTGCACCCATGAAGCAAACATTTTCTGTGATGGATTTGCAAAATTTCCTTTTCTGGAAATATATTGATAATTAGCCGCCAAAATCGAATAGGCACTGCCTGTACCTGTTTTCAAATTTTTAATTATCTTTGATAATGTTCCAAAGGAAAGGACTTCCACAACTGCCCATACCGGCACCTCTCCTTCATGATTGTCGAAATTATGTTTGATGAACACATCATTAGAACGGGCAATCTCTGATGCTATTGTAGACATATTCTGCCAGTACATCTTTTTCTCTTTAAAGATCGATGAATCCTGTAAAATCAAAGCATCTCCATGTACCAGCAACGCCTCCACTAATCGAACTCTCAATGCCACTTCAATTTTAGAAATCATTGAAAAAATCAGGGCAGATAATTCCTGATCAAATTGATACAACTGAAAAATATCATCAAACTTAGTTCCAGGAATATACTTTTTAGCAGAATTATCGTATAAATGAAACGAATATCCACGCAGACGGTAAAAGCCTACGGATTTTAATGCCTTTTCTACATTTTCCCGAGATGTTATCTCCATTCCAGCGTCAATATATGATTGTATCTGCTGTTCAATTGTTAATATTTGTTTTGGATATTGATACATAAAACACCCCATAAATGAAAAAGTCCCACCGGGTTGCGCATGAAAATCAGAGGCGTGGTGGGTTCTGTTAATATTATTATACTGTTTTTATTGCGCCTGTCAAGTTTTCTTTTTTCGAAAAAAAGAAAATTGCTACTATTTTTGCAGTCCTCCTGCTCCATAGGACAGCAACAAAAGGACCGCATTATCAATTCACTTAACACAATTTCTTCTGCACGATTGTTTCAACTCACAGTCGGTATTTACGGAGTCTGACATGCCGGGATAATACCGACAGTGGTTAACCTCGTGTCAGCGGGGGATACCGATTTCTCTCCGCCCACCGCTGCCGTTCAGTTTCTTCTACAATTCCTCCCACTACCTGAGATTCGCTTAGAGGTAGGATTACAGACTTATTCTTCAGTTAGAACTTCCGTAACTTCTTCTGGATCGTCAGTTTCCACCGATTCTTCTGCGGTTTCTACTTCCTCTACATCAGCTGGTTTTGTTCCCTGCTCATCCAATCCAGATGTCTCTCCTGCTGTTTCCACAGGTGCCAAACGGGGTTCAGCGCCATCACTGAAATCATCTTCCGTATTTCCAACCGCATTTGCAGGGATCGTATCGGTTGTAGGAAGTCCAAAATGGTTACAAAAATCGTAATACTGATTTTCAGGGATCTGAGAAATCCTAATGTTGGATTCTATCGGAGTTGTACCTGCGTCTAAGCAATTCTTTAAACCTTCTGCATACGAACAGGGTGAAGCAGCTACTATCATAGAAGTTAAATTAATTCCCGCTGCATTCTTATACTGAACGACTGCTACAGCTTCATATTTAAAATAAGGATCTGTCTCATTTCCGAAATGCCCTGCATCTTCAAAAAATACGGATGCAGCATGACCAAGATCGCTTCCTGTATGTTCCCATCCGCTGCCACCATACCCGTTGAAAGCTCCTCCGTGTGATGCCAGAGGGTTAACAGAAGATTTTTCGCCTTCTACCCATCCTCCAAGGATCTCACACACAATATTTCTGGATGCTCTTGTTACCGCATTTCGTAAAATTCCTTCATCCCACTCCCTTGTTGGATAGCTGGGGTAATCCTTAAAGAAACCCCTGTGATCCGGGTTCTGTCTGAGGTCGTTCATGACTTCGTGTGCAGCCTGTCCGGCCACAGTGTCCATAGTCAGTCCCCCCATGATCTCCTCATAAGTATAGTCCCCTACATGGTACGTTGCGGAGTCTTCCTGGTAGACCTTTCCTGCCGCATCCACTGGCAGTTTTGTCCTTACGGTCATGGTCACGTATCCCTTGGATACACCAGTGATATTCCCATGTGCGTCGATCGTTGCGATGGATGGGTCACTGGAGGTGAAGGTCAGGTATTTTTCACAGTTTTCCGGACTGTACTTTTCTTTTTCTTTATCGATTAACGATGAATCATACCCCCATACTCCCATAATTGAGGTAAAATCATTAAAAGGATTGGTTGCTACACCAATGTCAATATTTCTACCCTTTTCATCCATAATATCTTCGCCACGCTTATCATATGGGCGCGGAAAGCCAAAACCTAAACCTTGTGCGTAGATATCATTATGAACAGCTTCTATACGGTACAACCAGGACGCCGCAAAGTAATCATTCTCTGATCCGCCGGCTACCGCTGCAAACGGAGTTTTTGACCTTGCCGTGATCCTGACTTCGCCTGGGGCAATGCCTGTGATGGTGCCGTTTTCATCAACCGTTGCAATGGACGGGTCACTGGATGTGTAAACAAAATCCCTGAACGTCGTATTGCCGGTAGCCGTCCATTTCAGGGTACTGGCCTTTGGCTCGCCGATGTAGATCGTGTCCGTCTTATGTGCTGTTTCGTCAAACCTTACATCTGTCACATAGGACACATCCGGCTGCGGTGTTTCTGTCGGAGTCGGGGAAGGCTGCGGCACCGGCTGTACTGGCTGTACTGGCTGTACCGGCTGCGGCACCGGCGCAGGTTTCGGTGTGGTTACAGGCTGTGTTGTCTTTTTCACGACCTTGACAGTGACGATACGGGAGGCCTTGTTAAATGTCACGCTTGCCTTTGCCGAAAGCGTGATCTTTGCCGTCCCTGGTCTTTTTGCCGTCAGGTTCCCGTTCTGGTCTACGGATACCACTTTGGTATTGGAGCTTTTGTAAGCCAGTGCAGTGCGGGCTTTTGCCCCAAGGTTCAGATTCTGCCCGGCGGTCATGGTCACATCCGGCGCTGTAATAACCTGGTCCTGTCTGGAGACCTTTACGATCACGGTTTTCTTTGTGGTCTTGTACTTTGCTTTTTTCGCCGTAATGGTGATCTTCACCTTGCCGGCCTTCTTCCCGGTGATGACCCCGCGTCTGCTTACCGTGGCGATTTTCTTATTGGAGGATTTGTAGGAAAGTTTCGCCCCTTTCGTAGCTTTCGCATTCAGCTTTACCTTTTTTCCCACCTTTACTTTTTTACCGGATACCTTCAGGGCCACATTTTTTGCTGCTGCCTCCACGGTTGTGGTAACTGCAGGCAGTCCGGATGTTTCCGGGACTGATGGAGCGGCTCCTAATGCCATAGTGCAAGCAATCACAGCGGCCAGGGTTTTAAGTTTTTTGTTTTTCATAGCTTTCTCTTTTCCAAATATACGAACTGCTGGCAAGCGATACAATCGTCGCTTGCCGGCAGCTCTTTTACATTACAGACTATTCTTCGGTTGGTACTTCCGTAACATCTTCTACTGAATCTTCTACCAGAGAATCTGACTCATCTATTGTAACTTCCTCCGGTGTTATTTCGTCTACACTTTCTACTGAACCTCTGTTACAAGAACTATTTCCTTCCTCAGCTTGAGTAAAGCTCCCGTCAGTAAATAGACTACTTGACATCGCACTGAATTGATCAGAAGTAGTATTTTCTGAATTGCCCGTCCATTTTTCATCTGTAATATCAATCTTAAAATGATTACAGAAATCATAGAACTGATTTTGAGGTATTTTGCATGAATTTAAAATACTATCCAAGGAATATCTCTCATATTCAGAAGCTTGTACAATCATTGAGGTTAAATTTATTCCCGCTGCATTCTTGTACTGAACAACAGCAACTGCCTCATACTTAAAATTGGGATCAGTCTCATTTCCGAAATGCCCTGCGTCCTCAAAAAATACGGATGCCGCATGACCAAGATCGCGTCCTGTACCTTCCCATCCGCTTCCACCATAACCGTTGAAAGCTCCCCAGTGAGATGCTAATGGATTAACACTGGATTTTTCATTTTCTACCCATCCGCCAAGGATCTCGCAAACGATATTTCTGGAGGCTCTTGTTGCCGCATCTCTCAAAAGCCCATCTGACCACTCCCTTGTTGGATAGCTGGGGTAATCCTTAAAGAAACTCCTGTGGTCCGGGTTTTGTCTGAGGTCGTTCATGACTTCGTGTGCAGCCTGTCCGGCCACTGTGTCCATAGTCAGCCCCTCCAGGATCTCCTCATAAGTATAGTCCCCCACATGGTACGTAGCGGAGTCTTCCTGGTAGACCTTTCCTGCTGCATCCACCGGCAGTTTTGTCCTTACGGTCATGGTCACGTATCCCTTGGATACACCAGTGATATTCCCATGTGCGTCGATCGTTGCGATGGATGGGTCACTGGAGGTGAAGGTCAGGTATTTGGCAATGTTTTCTTCACTGTATGCATCTGTATCTTCCTTGATAGGATTAACAGTTCCACCAATGTCTATATTTCTGCCTTTTTCAGGAAGGTCTTCAGGAATGGGAAAGCCCACTCCCCAATAGTCTGCATTATGTTTTGCCTCAATGTGGTACATCCAGGACGCTGCAAAGTAATCATTCTCTGATCCTCCGGCTACCGCTGCAAACGGTGTCTTGGACCTTGCCGTGATCCTGACTTCGCCTGGGGCAATGCCTGTGATGGTGCCGTTTTCATCAACCGTTGCAATGGACGGGTCACTGGAGGTATAAATAAAATCCCTGAAAGTCGTATTGCCGGTAGCCGTCCATTTCAGGGTACTGGCCTTTGGCTCGCCGATGTAGATCGTGTCCGTCTTATGTGCTGTTTCGTCAAACCTTACATCTGTCACATAGGACACATCCGGCTGCGGTGTTTCTGTCGGAGTCGGGGAAGGCTGCGGCACCGGCTGTACTGGCTGTACCGGCTGCGGCACCGGCGCAGGTTTCGGTGTGGTTACAGGCTGTGTTGTCTTTTTCACGACCTTGACAGTGACGATACGGGAGGCCTTGTTAAATGTCACGCTTGCCTTTGCCGAAAGCGTGATCTTTGCCGTCCCTGGTCTTTTTGCCGTCAGGTTCCCGTTCTGGTCTACGGATACCACTTTGGTATTGGAGCTTTTGTAAGCCAGTGCAGTGCGGGCTTTTGCCCCAAGGTTCAGATTCTGCCCGGCGGTCAGGGTCACATCCGGTGCTGTAATAACCTGGTCTTGTCTGGAGACCTTTACAGTTACGGTTTTCTTTGTGGTCTTGTACTTTTCTTTTTTCGCCGTAATGGTGATCTTCACCTTGCCGGCTTTCATCCCGGTGACGACCCCGCGTCTGCTTACCGTGGCAATCTTCTTATTGGAGGACTTGTAGGAAAGCTTTGCCCCTTTCGTGGCTTTCGCATTCAGCTTTACCTTTTTTCCCACCTTTACTTTTTTGCCGGATACCTTCAGGGCCACATTTTTTGCTGCTGCCTCCACGGTTGTGATAACTGCAGGCAGTCCGGATGTTTCCGGGACTGATGGAGCGGCTCCTAATGCCATAGTGCAGGCGATCACAGCGGCTAGGGTTTTAAGTTTTTTGTTCGTCATAGCTTTCTTTTCCTTTCGTTTATTTCTAATATGTCATATATATTCTGCCTGAACGATTCCTATAAGAAATTTTTTCTTTTTTTAAATATACTACAAATAGACAGTTTGTGCAAATCTTTACATGAAAACAGCCCGGAAAACCGGGCTATTGTCTTTGTTAGTTTTTAAAGAACACAATGTAGGTTGGCCGTTTTCTGGGACTGAAAGGACAGTCATTACCTTCCGGATGATTTTTACATTTCTTGCAGTTTTTTGTTTGTTCCCAGTTACTCCGATACAATTCATCAAAAGAAAGACCAACTTTGGGAGCTGCCAGTGGATCCGGTATCTGGAAACAAATATTATGAATATGTCGGATAATCAGGTCATGGGTTTCTGTTACATACAATCTGTTTTTTGGCATCCCAGCCATTTCTTTCTTTAGATATAACAGTTCTTTCGCAATGAACTTGCTTTTTTCTGCACAAGACAGATCTGTATCCCAATTAATGGAACAGTGGCCATTTCCGGAGTAAAATTTGTAAAAGAAAGAAACTGCATCTTGTTTTACATAATACACTGGAAAAAGGAACATCTTGTAAATATGGAACAAGTGCCCGTCCCTTTTGACTTTTCGGCTGCTGTCTTTCAACAACAGGATAAAACCGAACAGGCTTCCCCAGAACAACAGCCACCAAATATAAGAAACAGCAAAAAACGCAGTTTCTTTTAAAAACATCCACCAAAACACGGATACAGGAATGCCAAAAAGAAAACCAATTGTAACATCGTATACAATAGTAAACATGGGAAACTTCTCCAAATCCTTCAGTATTAAGTAAAACCCAAAATAAGATAAACCAATTATCATAAGTATAATACAGAATTTCGTATACGACAACACATCCTGCTCAAAAAAAATATGCCTGCATCCAAGTGCCAAACAGCATAAGCCGTAAAAAACAGAAAAAGGACCAGGAAATGCAAAATACGATCTGATCTTCCGCCTAGTAATCAATAGGAAGCTTTTCTTAACCAATCCCGCAAACTGTAAAAAGGAAGCAATCAAAAGAAATCCTGAACTGACAGGATCACGAAAATGTAATACAAATGGGATTGTAGAAAAACTCAAAAGCAGGCCGGTATACCAAAGAAAATATTCAGACATATACATATATTTTCCTCCTTTTGCTTGCAACTGTCGAAAAATATTCTTATCATTGTGGTATGGGTTGTATCGTCTTAATTTTGTCTACCCAAAGTGCTGCACAGCCGAATTCGCCTTCCTTGTCGGCAAAACGCATATCTTGGGAGATGAACATCAGTGTATGAGGGGTGTTATGGTCATCTTCGCATATCTGGACTGCCAATTTATAGATTTTTCCGGAATACGAACTACCATCAAAATAGGTGACCTTAACATTTTGCTTTTCTTCAAATAACATACATTACACAGGAGGAATTTATGAAAGCAATGGCATTTTCCAACTTAATTCAGGACATGAAACTTCACAACGTCGAAAAAGAACATTACTCTTTCATCTACAATCATTTTACTTTTGATGTAATACTTTCATTTACAGCAAATGCTTACGAAATTCTCGTTGCAATCCACACATGCAATTGGGGATGTGTCTTAGAGATGGATCGTAATCTGAATGTATACATGCAGGACAATGATTACTACTCGCTTTGTAAAATTCTGAAACTGAATTGGAATAATGATCATTTTAACTCTTTTTTGTTCCTCCAACTCCTTTCTGAAAAGGCTCCTGCCATTTCGAGTAAACAGGGCGTTGACTACAGGTATTTGCAAAAATATCTTTCCTACCGCAATGTTGATGAGAAAGAGAAGATATATTTTTGCGGATGGAATGATCATATTACAGACAAACGCATAGCTCATAATTTCGACAAAACAGAATTTTATTTTGGCCCTTCTGTGGCCAATTACTGCCGCAGAAATAATATAAGTTCTCTGTGGACCGCTGACAAATATCGAATAATTCGCTATTCTAATCCCTGGGACTGAAAAAAACAGCCCGGAAAACCGGGCTGTCCAAAGATCATGCGATCGTGTTCTCTACGAATGCCGTATGGGTAAGGTCTTCATCCGTTGTCTTTACATTATAGAATGTAGCAGCGCCTTTCGGACCTTCTGTAAGTGTTCCGTCTTTCTTTCCAGATACATCCAATACCGCCGTCTGTCCATTAACAGTTCCACTGACTACATCATGGATGCTGTCTAATCTGTACCTGGCTGTCTTTTCCTCAGATACCGTATAGGTACCGGCAAGCACTTCAAATGTTGTACTTAAGGTAGACTTGCTTCCGTTTCCGACATTCGCCGTGGTAAATTCCACTGTCTGGTAATACGTATGGGGATTTCCAAGGACATCCGTTCCATCCACCTGGAAGGTAAATGTCGGGTTATCGTGTTCCCATACGATATCAGCTGTGTCAATCTCCTTTGTTAAGGTGATCATACTGTATAGCCTGTCATTTACAAAAGTGACACTTGTGTTGGTTACTTTTGTATCCTTGTCCTTGTATTTGACTTCCGCATCCTGCGGGGTCTCATTAAGGGCATAGCCAAGAGGTGCCTTGGTCTCAGTGACCGTATACATTCCAGGATACAGCTCCTTGGATTTTGCAGTCCCATCATCCCCGGTAGTAACGGTATCTACCTCTGTCCCGGAAGTTACCAATACCTTTCCCTGTGGGGAAACGATATCCTTTTTCGCCCGGATGCTGTATACAGCACCGGCAAGGACTTCCCCATGCGTTCCGTTTTTGATGACAGTAATCGTGCCTGTTCCCATTGGGTTGGCCGCTTCGTAGGTTTCTGTTGCGTTGTTCCCTACCACAACCTCTTTGCTCCAAGAACCCGTATGCCCCCATGGGGTAACGGTCTCAACAATCTTGAATTTCCCCTGGTTGTTTTCAGTCTTTTTTAAATGCATGATTTGATATATTCCGGCAGTATTGTTGGCATTAGAAATATAAACCATCTTTTGACCATTCGTGCTATACTCCGTTCCATCCCATTCATAGACGGTAAACTCCGCATTTGCAATATTCTCACCAGTTACTTCATTCGATTTTTTGACGATGATACTCAGTTCATCAATCGGCACCCGTACAATTACCGTATTTGTGTTCTGTGTCACTTCTTTTGGAGTCCCGGATTTGTAGGTGAAAGTGGAGGAAGCGGTGTTCGGGATCACATACATATTTACGCCATCCACATCCTGGACATATTTATCCAGGTTAAGCCCTTCCCTTACCTTTACCGTGATATCGAACCGGTACCACTGGCCGGACATGAACGATGCGTCTTTGTAAAGGGAAACCGTATTCCCGTTTGTGGCGTCTTTAAAGGATGCGGTATCATCCGTCCAGGAATCATCCGCACCATCTCCCACATAAGCTTTAAAGCCTTTATACTCGAATGCAGGTTCCAGGACATCGGTGACCGTAAGACGGGTAGGTGCAACTGCCTCATGGGAGGAAGCATTGACCTGCTGGAAGATACTGAATGTTACTTCCTCAGTACGGTCATTGATTCTTTTAAATGTCAGCTTACGCTTTCCATAAAACGTATTCAAGCTCTTTTCCGGTTTCGGCTGCTGGGTCCTTTCAGGAATAAAGGTATTTACCACGCTTACTTCTTTGGTCACATTCTTCTCGATGGTCACCTGCTGGTTGGCAAACGGCGTCCAGATCTTCCCGTCATAATAGGATTCCTTTAAGGTATAGGTACCTGCCGGGATGCTGCTAAATGTAACAGAACCGGAACCGGTCAGCTCCCGTGTTTCATTGACCGGGGTGTTGTAAGCAGATGTTCCAAAAAGAGTGAACTGGAACTTCTTTTCTGCCGCATTACTGATGGCCTCTTCCGTAACATTTGCAAGGACCTTCTTTACTGTCAGGTTCCCGAAGGATGCCCAGTTATGGATCTCTGCCCCGGCAGAACCACCATTGGTGATCGTGATAGTCAGGGGGCCTGTAGAACAATACCAATACCTGCTGTCAATCCCGGACTCCACCAGCGTATAGGTACCAACAGGAACATTGGAAAACGTAACATAGTTTGTGTTTCCTACTGTAAGGGACAGGGTCTGGTCATACCATTCTCCTGTCGTGCTTGTTCCATACAGCCTTACCTGGAAAGTCCTATTTGCCAAAGGCATGGTATTATAAAAACCGGCTGGTCCGCCATCCAGGCCTTTCCAGACGGTCAGGCTTCCATACTGCTTCGTATACCATCCATACAGATTGACATCGGCTGCCATTGTATAGTCTCCCACATAGATCGGCCCATTTGCACTGTCCCTGTGCCATCCGCTGAAGTTATACCCGGGAACAGGCTGATACCCGGAAAGCTGGCCATAATTGGAAGCGGTGTTTGTATTCATTGCAAAACGCTTATTGGTAGGTTTCGTGGTTGTGGGCGGGTTATTGATCAAATGGTAATTCAATGCCACAGAACCATAAGTCATACTGGAAGTATAATATCCCCCACAATGATAAATGATCTCAAACGGAGCCGCGGGGGTTGAAGCAAAGGTAAACATCAGTGACTTTTCATGGTTTGCCGCGTCAGAGTTCTTTGTTCCCACATAGAACCCGCTTAACGGTGCTTTCGATCTTTTAATGATCTCCGTATCGGCACTGGTATAGACAGTCCCGACACCCCTTACGAACTTGTAACCTTCCATCTGCAAAGAATTGGTCTGGTTGTCCGCATCAATGTCTGAAAACGCCCCGGTTCCTGTCATGGAAATTTCTGAGTTTGTCCCACTGATATAGAAACGGTATCTCAGATGTATATTGGTACTATTGATTGCCACTTTCTTATTGGTCTTCAGATACGGGCTGCCAAATCGGATCCTATGACCTGTATCTGCAGCTGAAACCACAAACCCGGTAGCCTGGTCTGAATAGCAGAAGATCTTTGCATCTACACTGACATAACCGTTTCCGGTGTAATAACCGCCAATGTTCGGGACTTTAACGTAAACATCTTTATCAAAAGATCCTGTTTGTGTACACCGTCTGTAAACACAGGTCTGTGAGGAAGCCCCCCACTCTCCGGCTCCGGTATTGACCTGCTGGGCTCCAAATCCGGAAAATGTTGCATCCTGCCATTTGCATAAGGAAAGGAAACCAGAACCATAGGTAAAATCAATCGCTGTGCCCCATGCCTGGGTCCCTGCCAGAACAGCAGCTCCCTCAAAGTCTTCCTCTTTGTCTGAAACTTCTTCTTTATCTGTTGTGACACCATCAGAAGTGAAAATGATATCACTGCTGATATCTTCCGTTCCATATTTTGAAATGTAACCTGTAAATCTGGCGGCTGCCACGGATGTGGAGTCACCGGTCACGTTATAGTCTACGGTTGCACCATAGTTGGAGCTTTCGATCCGGTTCCCTTCCTCATCACAGGCACCGATGATCCATGCACTCTCAACAGAACCGGGCATATAATTGATAACGTCTGCCCCGTCATTTCCGGCTGCACCCACAACCTGGATCCCTGCATCCACTGCTTTCTGGATCTCAGAGGCGAGCACGGAGTTGGAAAGGGATTTCCTTGCATACAGGGAAAGATTGATAAAATCCACCTTCTGTGCAATAGCGTATTCCATACCGGCTACAATGGAAGAAACCGTACCAAGGTTATCATCCCCAAGAACTCTGACAGACAAGATCTTTGCATCCGGGTTCTGTTCTGTAATGGCATCCACCATAACAGATGCATGGCTGCCGGAACCAACAAGGCCCCCATCGATCATAGATACCTGGTCGATGACATTACTGCCTTCTGCCCCGGTATCCAGAAGTGCGATCACCTTGCTCTCGGCCTGGGCTGCAGCAGAATCCTGCTCCCCGGCCAGCGTGGAAATTGGGTTGTCGATCGCATCTGCCGTTACCTGGGATGGAATGGCTGTCCCGTTTGTTTCCGGTTCAGCTTTCGTTTCAGCTTCTGTCTCAGGCTTTGTTTCCGGTTCAGCTTCTGTTTCAGCTTTTGTTTCCGGTTCAGCTTCTGTTTCCGTCTTCACATCGGCCTCTGTTTCAGCTTCTGTATCCGGTTCAGTTTCTGTCTCGGCTTCTGTTTCTGGCTTCTCTTCTGTCTCTGTTTTTTCTTCTGTTGGCTCATCTGAAGCAGCCACTACTGCAGTATCAGGCTCTACAGCTTCTGCATTTCCAAGATAATAAACATAAGCGTTCATTGCCTGTTCTACAGTTGTATACTGCAGAAGGTAAATATTGTCATATTCCCCGATCAGATGTTCCGGATCCAGGATCATGTCCCTGTCAGAAGCAAGGACGACCAGTCTCATTGACGAAAAATGGGATGCATCCAGGCTTTCTGTGCCTTCTGCCTTTTCAAGGAAGTGTTCCTGGACACCATTTTCTGTCTCCCCGGTCTTTTCAGTTTCTGTTTCCGGTTCCATTTCGGATTCTGCCTGTTTTTCTTTGGCCTTTACATCCAGTAAAACCGCATCGTCCGGCATGACTGCTTCATAAGCACCATTTTCATAGTCCGTTACCTGCAGTTCCCCATAAACTGAAGATGCTGCTTTGACCGTATCCACTTCATACCCTTCTTCTGGCACTACGTAGAAGTCCACGTAAGCAGAAGGACTGAACGTATGCTCCTGCTTCATCAAAAGCTGATAGGATTCATCGTTCAGGATCTTTACGTACTCATCTGGCAGGATTTCGCCTGCAGCCTTGATTGCCGCAGCGCGTTTATCCTTTTTCTCCTGTGTATCAGATTCCGTTTCTGGTACCGGGTCTTTTTTCAGATCCGGGTCTTCCAGTACCCCTTCCTTTAACTTCTGCAGGTCTGACACAAAAAAGACATCTGCTTTCTCAGTCTTAACAGTGACCATGTGGCCTGTCTCTTCAGTCTCTTCTGTCTCCTCCACTGCTTCTGTCTCAGTCTGGGCATCTGTCTGGACATCTGTCTGAACTTCTGCCGGTTCGTCTGTCTGGTCACTTTTTGGCGTCTCCGTCTGCATATCGGTCTGGTTACCCGTCTGAGGCTCCGCCTCTTTGTTTGTCTGCGCACTCGTTTGTGACTCTGTCTGCTGTACCACAGTTTGTGACTCCGTCTGGCTTTCTGTCTGAATCTCTGTAACTGCTTCAGATTCAGACTCACTTTCTGTCTGTTCCGGCTGTGTTTCCGGCACTTCAGCTTCGGTCTGAACTGCTTCATTACAGGATGTTTCTGCAGCAGGGCCCATAGATTCCGCAGACACCACACCTAACGAAGAAGTCACCATAGCTGTTGTCAGCAGAACTGACACTAACTTTCTCTTCATAGTTAGTTCTCCTTTCATTATTCACTTTTCAATGTACATTGGTCCGCCGAATAACTCGGTCTGACAACAGGAGGATTTTTTCACCTCCCATTTGTAATATGTCATTTTTGAAAAAAGATAGCAAAAAAAGAAACGGATATATTCCAATCCGTTTCTTTTCGAATCTGTCAGGACAGTCAGACAATTATTTCATAATGTGCTTTTAATTCATTCATCATGTAATGTTTAATACAGCCTTCATTCTGTAATCTGCCAACAACAATTCCTGGTGCAATACCATGTATTTTTGCGAACGCTCGAATACTCATTGCCGAAAAATCTGATTGTACAACAAAATCATCAAAAGCTGTTTTAGATATCAGAGTATCTCTTGCCCATGTATCAGCGTCTTTTTCATCTTGCTCAGTTGTCCCATCCAACTGACCAATATGGCCTAACACAATGTGAGCCAACTCATGAAATAAGCTGAACCAAAATTTATCTGCATCTTTTCCCCTAGCAGTAAGACCCACAACTATTTTATTTCCATCCATAAAAGAAGCCCCTTGCAAAAATGACCCTTTTAAATGTGGTAAAAAAATAAGAGCAATCCCACATTCGGATAACATACTCTTTATCTTTGAACAAAACTCTTTTGGTTTCAAAATAGTCATAGATCTGATTTCTGGAATAATATTTATTAATTTTTTTATATTAATTGGGGATGTTTCAATATTTCTTGCCAAAATTTTCGCTTGCTGAGCCCAAGCCATCAATGCAAAATCACTCTTTTCAGTTACTGCAAGTCTTCTGCACGCAATTCTTGTAACTTGCCTATTCTCTAACAACGATAATTCAACAACCTCGAAATATTTTCTAAGATTTATAACTTTTTCCTTTGGATCTCTTGTTTCAGGAATCCATCCGAACTTAGACATCTCACTGTATGGCAATTGTTTAGATAATTCTTGATCGGCATCCATTGCGTTTTCTGCTTTAACCTTAACTAATTTTTCTCTGTAGAGAGCTTCAAGATTATTCCAAAATTTAGCAGGAATTCCTAATACTACTTCCAATCTAACAGCCACCTCTGGAGTCAACTGAACCTCACCGTTAATAAGTTTGCTAATATGCTTTTCTGACATATCCATTCTTACCGCAAACTCTTTCTGACTCATTCCTCTGTCGCTAAGCTGCTCTCTAATCGTCGCTCCAGGTGGTGTTGCAATAAAACTGCGACTTCTCACCATAGTGCTGCCTCCTATTTAATTTTTTTCTTTCTAATGGTAATCTACTATTTCCATTATATGTGCTACTTGAATTTCATTACCATGCTTTTCAAATACCAATCTATACGGATGCACCAGGTCAACTGCGTATTGTCCCTTCCGATTATTGATTAATGGATGACATCTTCCAATACGATACTTGATCATCTCTTCCACAGTATCTGCAGCCTCAATTTCTCCTATACGCATTTGGATCTTTTCTGACATTTCATTTCCATACGTTCTATCGGATATTTTGGCATCCGTACAAATCTTTTCAATCTTATTGCTTTTGTACGTAATATCCAATGTCTCACCTCTTTTTTTATTTACCTTTGAGGTAAATAAATAGTAACATATAAAAGTAAATTAGTCAACACACAATTTACCTTACGGGTAAATTTCAATAAATTATATCTTCATTTACAGCTATTGCTCACCTACCGTATACGAAACATTAAAGAAGTCACATTGGTTTTCGTAAATCAGAATATTTTTTGTACCCCGTTTTTGTCCAAAAGATATCCTTGCAGCGGCCCGCCAATCATGGAAAAACGTTCGTACTTCTGATGTACGGAAATTTCTTTTTCCAGAAAATTCTTGGCAAATGCAATATCTGCTGCCTGATCTGAATCAAGTGGAAGCAGGTAATCATCCGGAGCAAAGGATATTCCTGTCCCAATATACTGGTCAGCATGGAGGGTTACCATATTCTGCTCCTGACTGTTCCCGGAAATGGATCGGACAAGAACATTTCTTCCATCAGTCCCCGCATAGGTCAGATCCAGTTTTGTATAGATAAGCTGGGGCTGCAGTTGCTGATGCAAAAGCATGATTTTGTGAAATGCGGTTGCCGGCGGATCTTCGGGAAGAAGTGCTGTACCCAGAATATCCTCAATATATCCTTCTGCAAAATCATACAGCCCCGTAAATCCAATCACGTGGTTGCCTATCTGTATGATTTTCCTGCAAGTATCTAATTTTAAGACACTCTGCGGGAATTCTCGGTAATTCAATTACCGGGATGGAAGCAGTATGGCTCTTTGAGCCATCAGCCTTTCCCCAGAGGTTTCCTTGCCCCTATGACCCAGTTCCCGCAGTGATGCAGGATCCTGAGCTTTGACAGGCTGACCTGGTTATACTTTCCGGATGTACAGATGTAGTCATCCTCTGCATCTTTCATATAACAGGATGTCCCGGTAAACCCGGAGATCCAGCCTTTCTTCCCGTTCAGTTCCACGCGGTCGAACAGGCAGGCGGTAACGGATGTTTTCTTTCCGCCCCGTCTTTTCGTGAAAGTCACTGCCTTTGTGTTCTTGCTGTTCCGTGCAGCTTTCCGGTTTGGTTCCTTCCGTCCCTTCCTCGGTGTCTCCTCATGAAGGGAACGCTTCTTTCTCCTTACCTGCTGGACATAGAGAACAGGTTCCTCATCCTTAACGGAAGTGACTACTGTCCTTACCAGGGCAATGGCTGTGGCGTCATTCCCATGGCTCTTTGGGAGCTTCAGCTTCTCCCGGTCCACTTTCGTGATGTTCCCATAGGTAAATACCGCATCCGGGAATGTCTTCATGAGGCGTTTCCTTAAGATGTTCATGAACGTGGCATCCCGAAGACCCCTGGTGAACTTCTTCTGTTCCTGCATCCACTGATAGAGGATCCCACCAGGAAGATGGTTCTCCACGGTATGGCAGCTGCTGCATACCGTGGCCATATACTGCGGGTTATCGGAAGCCCCCTGGCTCCGGTACAGGATATGGTGCACATGCAGCTTCCCGCCTTTCTTTTTACAGACCTGGCAGGTATACCTGTCACGGGCAAGGACATAGGCACGGACATTTTCATAGTCGTACTGCGGTCCTTTCTGGTACAGGTCACCGTGAATCTCAGGATCTTTCATGCGGGCCGGGTCGAAACGTCCCAGTTCGATGGAAAGGCGGTACCCTTCCGGGAGAAGACCCTGCAGCTTTTTGATCCACCGGATATGGTGGTCTGTCTTTGACTGCAGGGACGGCGGCAGCCATCCTTTCAGCCTTCCGGATGTGAACGTACTCTTCTGTTTCTTCCAGTGCCGTCCCTTTTTGTCAGGCACCTCACAGTAAATACGTTTGGTCTTCGGTCTCCATTTTGGGTGGCGGTACCGGGTCTTGCGGCAGCGTCTCCCTCTCCTTAAGGAAGCTCTTGTTTCCAGTAGTTTCCTTTTGGTCATGGAATCCCTGAGACTGATCTCCTCCTTATGTAAGACTGTGCCGTCTTCCCGCACAACGGACACCCCGATCTGCTGGGACCCAGTATCTATGCCAAGATAACCGGGCTGTGTGGTACTGCCTGTCTTATAGTTCAGTTTTATGGTAAACGGGACCTTCCGGTATACGGAAGCTTTCCCGCCATCAAGTAATAAACAGGCTTTCCTTTCAGATACAGGCATCAGCCGGCATCCGCTTTGCCCTACCACGAACACACTCATGGCTGGTCCCTCCTTTTGTTATTGTGGCAGGTACGCAAGAGTCCTGCCCTCCCATACGGGAGTCATCGCCCTTCGACAAGGTTCCGGATACTTCGTGCACCAGGTCAGTGCCTCCTTCTCCGGGGAGACATCCGTTGCCTGAACCCTGTACCAGCTTTGGCACAACCGGGGCGGGTATTGATATCCGGGACGTAGTGCAATGATATCCACCATCGTAAGTGGATCCCATCACCCTGAGTCTAGTCAGCGCGCCCTTTCGGGTACTACGGATAACTTCACACGCCTTTCAGCATGCTCGGTTATTCAATAGCCGAGAAGCTGACTGTCAAAATCTCCTTCCCATTCTCGACGGTCCTGAAAACAGCCCTGGATTCTGACATAAGTATTGCGTAATTTTCTCTTTTGATTGCAATTAACAATGACATTTCGGCGTCCTCCTTCTGAGGAACAGCATCCTCCTTTTCAGTGGAAATGTCATTCACCTGTTTTGCAAAATGCCCCATCGTAATTCCCCATGGAACACCAAAAGAGAAACTTATTTCTTTGCTTCCATATGTAATCATAAAAATCCCCTTTCAGAAAAGAAGACAGCAAAAGCTGCCTTCGTAAAAAGTCAGAATATTTCTACCTGGATCTTTCCACCAACTGGGTTACACCAATCCTGACCATGTCTGTTTTCAATTTCACGGATACTTTTTTTGATCTCATTTATTAAAACTTCATCAGAGGTAGTGAACAGTTTTTCTGGATGATGGTTAAAGTATTGCAAATACTCGTCGTCTCCTGAATACCAGCTGTTTGCTTCTGATATGAGCTGTTCTTTAAAACTGAAAGAATTTTTGGAAACTTCAGACAAAAAGAATATACAGTTTTCCCTGTTATCGTCCAAACGGTACGCACCAATCATTATAATTGGATCAATACATTGTACACATTCTGTCCGGATGTAATCAAATAGCCTTTTGCAAATATCCAGCGCAGATGCTGTGTTCTGTATATTCCCTTTTATCCATTCGGCCAGTGGCAGAACATAGTATTTTTGGTCCTTTAAAACCGGCAGTGTATTAACCCCGGTACAGGTAAGTACCAGATCGTCATTTTTGAATACTTTTTGTACCGAACCAGCTTCGATTCTTTTTCCATCTTTGATCCTGGTTGATTTCGAATCAGAAAAAGCCAGCACTTTTCCTTTTACAAAGGTTACTCCAGCAAAACTCATACTCCGTTCCTCCTTTCCATCCAGTGTATGGAGAAACGTATTTTTTGTCAAGACAGCAGGAGTTTCACTGGCATATACACTTTCTGGTATCGTATATCCTGCCATGGCAGTGCATTCTCTGTTCTCACGTATACTTACGGACACTGTATTTGCCTCCTTTTTTGCAAATCTAGCTTTTCTGTCAGACACATGATCATGACAAATTTTCAGCTGGCCTGGACGTAAGAAATACTCCAGACCAGCCAGTCTTTCCGAGGAACTTCTTCACTACTCATATCTTCCAGTGTGTGTATCCTGGTCGTACTTTTCCTGATTCAGGTAATGATCGTAGATCTTTTTCAGACCAGCATCTGCTTTATCCACGTTCCACTGCACAGCCATCGCTTCAATTGGAAGTGTCAGTTTTTCATTCTTATCAATGGAGCCTTCCAGGTAATTCACCATTGTTACGGAATCAAACAGACTCTGTGTTTTTTCCTTTGCTTTTACGATATCTTTATATCCGTAGATATATTCTGTCTGTGTATCACTGTCTGTTTTATACAGCAGTTCCCATTTGGAATTCGGTGTAAAAGAAAATAGTTCAACATCAGCTGCCGGTAATTTTCTCTTTGTATCGTGATCCACCGTAACAATATTCTTTTTAGGATTTGTTACTTTTAAAAAGATCCAGGCATCCACAGACCCTGTATTTGTTACTTCCGGGTTTTTTACTGCAGATGCACGGGGAAGTATATCTTTTCCATTTTCCGGTTTCCAGTCTGTTTCCGTCAGGTCTATAGTTACGTTTCCCACAGTCACTACATTTGTCTCCTGTGCTGAATCCGTCATATAGGCCATGGTGATTCCAAAAGCACCACAGCCCGCCAGAACGGCCAGGATCAGATAGAGAATTTCTTTTTTAAACTTTTTCAGCATTTTTTGCCTCCTTTTCTTGGGCAGCAGGAGAATCCTTTCTTTTCCCGGCTGGTGCTGACGGCTGTAATAAATAGCTCAGCGCGATCAATGCAACCCCTGCTCCTGCTATAAAAATGAATCTGCCTTTTGTTCCGGACATTACCAGCAGATAGCCGGCTTTCGGTATATGCAGGATCACCTTACCCACCACATTTTTATATGACACACGGCGGGCATCTTCTGTATTATTCGCATCACCTTTTGTCGTAAATTTATGTGCCTTACTGTCTACTGCCGTGATCCGGTGAGTCACAGTCTGGTCCTTTCCGATCATAAAGGTGATCACATCCCCTTTTTCCAGTTCTTTAAAAGGAGTCTCTTTTGCAAGGACAAGGGAGCCCGTCTGGATCGCAGGCTCCATGCTGCCGCTTGTGACCGCATAAGGATGGATCCCAAAGAATCCGCATGCAGCTGTGAATGGTACAATGGCAATCACATATGCTGCAAGAAGAATATCAACAATAATAAGTCCGATTTTTTTAAGCATTGGCACCATCCTTCTTTTTCCAGAGAACGATACCGGCACCCAGCAGTAAGGTTGCTGTTGCAAACAGGGCTGCAGCCGGGGTTAAATCCCTGTCTCCTGTTTTTGGAGGGTTAACGGGGGTGCTTACCGGAGTCCCTTCAGGATCCTCCCCAGATGCTGTGAACACCCATCTTACCTTTCCAAGAAGGTCAAGATACTGGTTATCCATTTCAGGTGATACGGAAAGCTTTACCGTCATATTTTTTTCAGTTCCGGACTGGAAAGCACCAAGGCTGGCTGCCTGGTCCTGCATCTTAGTCCTGCCGGATACCGGGCCTTCATAAATTACATTTCCATCATTTTCAATGGAAATCGTAGCATATTCATTGATCAGCCTGTTTACAAGTTCCAGCTGGTCTTCGGACATCTTATCCTGGTCTACTGCTTCTGCCTGCAGAGAAATCGTAACATCTTCACCGGATTTATTTGCCACTTTGATTTCCTGTGTACGGGATGTTCCCGGCATCAGGTTTTTAAAGTTCGTAAACAGGTCCGGTTTCTTTGAAGTAATATCAAATCCCTGTTCCTTTCCAAGAAATGTTACCAGTGTCGGATCCGCTGTCTGTTCTGCTTCCTTATACTGGATGCCCAGATCATAAGTTGTTTTCCCCCACAGGGTAACAGCATTTCCTTCAGCCTGTACGGATTCCATCTTAACCACAATATGGCCCTGCTTTTTCCGGTAAGCATTTCCTGCTGCCGGATCAAGCGTATAGCTTTTGAACAATGGTTCCTCTGTCGTCTCTCCAGGTTTAAGCTCTTTCAGATAATAAAAGTATCCATCCCCGCCGTTTTTCCATACGGTATCATTGTATGTGATCCGTATCATTTCAGGGTCAAGAGTCTTATCTGGGGTAAAAACACCGCCTGCGTCTACATCGCCGATCTGTTTTTCGACCGCTACCCTTATAAAGGTTCCTACAGTACCACTGTTTTTTACGTTTACAATCTTATCTACTGTATCAGATGGATCTACATGCTGGGGCTGTGTATATTCTTCAACGATCGTGGTCTTATACGAGCCCATACTAACATAGTTGTCCGTGGATCCAGATGATGTCCAGGCTGCATATGCCGTTACAGCTGAAAAAAGATAGCAGGCAGCAGAAGCAGCAACAATGATCTTTGATAATTTTTTCTTCACGATATGTACCTCCTACTCTGTCGCAGCCCATGCCTGGTCAGCAGTAAGGTTCCCGGCCTGAACCGCTTCTACATAGACCTGCACATTGAGATCTTTAATCTCTTCTTTAAGGCAGTCATTCTTGATCGTCACGCTTTCAAACAGGTTGTTTGTCCTCTCCCCCGGTTTCAGGGCTTTATTATAATAATAAAATCCATCTGATCCTAGGGTCCATCCATCATTGACCTGGATCGGTTCAAGCAGGTCTGCGTTTGACACTTTGACCCTCATCCTTACATACACATCAATACTGCTGTTGTTCACTGCCCGTGGTTTCTTGGGGATCACATCACCGGGCTGTGGGTCCTTTGGTTTCTCATAATCCTCATCGATACCAATATCAACCGTGGTAGCGTTAAAAGTGTTCACCTCTTTATCCCCATTGATGAGGTATGCTGAAGTAACTGCTGCCCCGGAGCCAAGCATTCCAGCTACACCGCATAAAAGGATTGCACTGATTAGTCTTTTCTTCATAATAACTCCTTTCCCCAATTAGTTTTTTTTCCAAAAGAAGGGAAAGAAAACTCTTTCCCTTCCTGCATGGATATGAAACCTTAGTTCCGTTCAATGTGCTGCTGTGTACCATCAGCGATCTCTTTATCAAGGGCATTCATTGCTGCCGCCTGATTTGCGAAACCTGCAGCCTGGATAGCATCTGTTTCAATATGGAGTTTGAATGATCCGGCAACCCCTGAGCCGATACTCTTAAGCTGGGTCTGGTTCCAGTCTGTCGGAATAACTACATTTGTAAACAAGGTGGACTGCTCTCCAATTTTCAGGATGCCGTTGTTGTTTCCAACGTAGTTAAACACCCATTTGTTTTTTGTAGAACGGGTCGTGTCTTTTTCCCATTTCGGGTTGACCATCGGGTAATCCTGCAGATCAGCAAGGGAGTATCCTGGAACCTTTCCTTCGACCAGTCCCTGTGCTGTGCCTTTGTTTTCATACGTGCCGGTAAAGGTCTTATCAAAACGGATTGTTTTTTCAATCAGATCAAGGGCTGTCTGGTCTTCGATAGCTTTTCCGTCTTTATCCTGTACGTAAATGGTCATACGTGTATAACAGGGTTCCTCACCGTTTGTCGGATCAGAAATGTTTTTGACGGTTGGGTTCTTATATACCGTATATCCCGGGTATACATCTTCCCCATCATGGTCAGTATCTGGATCCCACTCGGGCTCACGCTGTCCCACATCAAGGTCACCGACGGTAAACACATTGGTCAGTTCCTCCTTTTCAGTCATATAGGACATGGTTCCTCCTACTACAACTCCAAGTACTCCTACTACGGTTGCCATTACAGCGATATACTTTTTGAATTTCATTGCTCTTTTCTCCTTTCTTATTATTAACAGCAATGTTTTCTTGGTCCGTGAACTGCCTGCACCCAGATAAGTCTGGATGTTGCTTTTAAGGTGCTGACATACTGGTCATCCGCATCCTTGATATCCGGTAGTAGTGCTGTTGGGATTTCCACTGTAAGCGGAGTCCGCTGCACTGGGGCTGCTCAGCGTGCCTTTTCGGGTACTACCGGTAACCTCACTCGGTTATTCATTAGCCGAGAAACTGACGGTCGTGAACACCTTATGGACGGTCACGCGCCCAAGATTTCCTATGACGGAAATCGTTTAGGCCTGCCAGCCACATATTTCTGACAGAACCTTGTGGTTTTTTAGGTTCATAAATAATATGTCATTTTAGAACCAGGTGTGTCAAAAAAGTATTTCGGGAAAAACGAAACAGTCAGCGGCTGCATCCGTCGTAAAAAAGTTCTGCAGAACAAGAGAAAGTTTCATCATCCTCTATCAGATCTTCTACGCTTTGGCACAGGCGCGGACATACCTCTTCGAGTTCTTCTTTGTCATCGGTGTAAAACCGGTATAAACCCTCTGCGAAAAATTCAGTTGGGTCATAATGAAAATACACATCAAATTCATTTGTAAAAGCATTGGATTCTGAATTGTATATATCCATAAATTCTGTATCCAGCACTTCCATACATTCGGAAGAATCACTTTCCTGGATGACTCCATGGATCCAATCAAGGTAATGACCGAATTCATGTAGCGTAGCCTCCTCAATTGCTTTCGATCTTTGTTCTATCACGATATATTTTTTGTCGTAATCCGTCAGTCCAAGGATAGAATTATAATTGTATGGACCATTATAATAGGTATGGGCAATATTTTTATCGGTAACATAGAACCTCCAGCCACGGTCAGCGAAATTGCTGAGTACCTGGGCCGGTAAGTGATTAAGCAGCTCATCTGCCCGGTCTATGCATGACGGATCTACATTTCCATCGGCTTCGGCTATCTTAATGAATTCTTCGTGTTCAGCGGCTTTCACAGCCTGTCCTGAAACTGCAGCTGCTATCACACATATTGATGCAGCAACCCATTTTAAATTATTGTTCATATTTTTTTTCTAACGCATGATACCTTATGCTCAAACCGGAAATGTATATGTCATGCGTCCTCCTTCTTTTCTTGGTTGGCGTTCTGTGTAAATCCGGCTAGTAATAATATGTATTTTTTAAGACACTCTGCGGGAATTCTCGGTAATTCAATTACCGGGATGAAAGCAGTATGGCTCCTTGAGCCACAGCCTTTCCCCAGAGGTTTCCTTGCTCCAACGGCCCAGTTCCCACAGTGATGCAGGATCCTGAGCTTTGACAGGCTGACCTGGTTATACTTTCCGGATGTACGGATGTAGTTATCCTCTGCATCTTTCATATAACAGGATGTCCCGGTAAACCCGGAGATCCAGCCTTTCTTCCCGTTCAGTTCCACACAGTCGAACAGGCAGGCGGTAACGGATGTTTTCTTTCCGCCCCGTCTTTTCGTAAAGGTCACGGCCTTTGTGTTCTTACCGTTCCGTGCAGCTTTCCGGTTCGGTTCCTTCCGTCCCCTCCTCGGGGTCTCTTCATGAAGGGAGCGTTTCTTTCTCCTTACCTGCTGGATATAGAGGACAGGTTCCTTATCCTTAACGGAAGCGACACCCGTCTTTACCAGGGCAATGGCTGTGGCATCATTCCCATGGCTCTTTGGGAGCTTCAGTACCTCCCGGTCCACTTTCGTGATGTTCCCATAGGTAAATACCGCATCCGGCAAGGCTTTCCTGAGACGTTTTCCCAAGATGTTCATGAACGTGGCATCCCGGAGGCCCCTGGTGAACTTCTTCTGTTCCAGCATCCACTGATAGAGGATTCCCCCGGGCAGGTGGTTCTCCACGGTATGGCAGCTGCTGCATACCGTGGCCATATACTGCGGGTTATCGGAAGCCCCCTGGCTCCGGTACAGGATATGGTGTACATGCAGCTCCCCGCCTTTCTTTTTACAGGCCTGGCAGGTATACCTGTCTCGGTCAAGGACGTAGGCACGGACATTTTCGTAATCGTACTGCGGCCCTTTCTGGTACAGGTCACCGTGGATCCCCGGGTCTTTCATGCGGGCCGGGTCGAAACGTCCCAGCTCGATGGAAAGGCGGTACCCTTCCGGGAGAAGGCCCTGCAGCTTCCTGATCCACCGGATATGGTGGTCTGTCTTTGACTGCAGGGACGGCGGAAGCCATCCTTCCGGCCTTCCGGATGTGAACGTGTTCTTCTGTTTCTTCCAGTGCCTTCCCTTTTTGTCAGGCACCTCACAGTAGACACGTTTGGTCTTCGGTCTCCATTTCGGGTGGCGGTACCGGGTCTTGCGGCAGCGTCGCCCTCTCCTTAAGGAAGCCCTTGTTTCCAGTAGTTTCCTTTTTGTCATGGAGTCCCTGAGACTGACCTCCTCCTTATGTAAGACTGTACCGTCTTCCCGCACAACGGACACCCCGATGTGCTGGGACCCGGTATCTATGCCAAGATAACCGGGCTGTGTGGTACTGCCTGTCTTATAGTTCAGTTTTATGGTAAACGGGACCTTCCGGTATACGGAAGCTTTCCCGCCATCAAGTAATAAACGGGCTTTCCTTTCAGATACAGGCATCAGCCGGCATCCGCTTTGCCCTACCACGAACACACTTATGGCTGGTTCCTCCTTTTGTTATTGTGGCAGGTACACAAGAGTCCTGCCCTCCCATACGGGAGTCATCGCCCTTCGACAAGGTTCCGGATACTTCGTGCACCAGGTCAGTGCCTCCTTCTCCGGGGAGACATCCGTTGCCTGAACCCTGTACCGGCTTTGGCACAACCGGGTCGGGTATTGATATCCGGGACGTAGTGCAATGATACCCACCATCGTAAGTGGATCCCATCACCCTGAGTCTAGTCAGCGCGCCCTTTCAGGTACTACTGATAACTTCACATGCCTTTCAGCATGCTCGGTTATTCAATAGCCGAGAAGCTGACAAAAAGATAAGAAAAAACGAAAAAATCCAGGTTTTTCCCAACCCAGCTTAATTCTTCCTATGGTTTCCCAGGAAACATTCCTTTATTTTTAATATGTCAGTTTTCACGGGAAATAGCAGAAAAAGAAAAAAGGCTTCGCCTTAACGATTCCTATCGTTAAAGCGACAACCTTTTTTCCAGTATTGACGATTAGTTCTTGGAGATTTCAGTCACGTAACCTACTGGACCTCCAACTCTTTTTACCCTGATCGTTACACTCTCGTAACTGCTGTTTGCAAGCACGAATGTGTCATGGCGATGAGAATCTTTTGCAGCAGTAAATCTGCAGAGGATCGGATACTTCTCTACAGCATCCAGGACATCCTGTCCAATGGCCATGTGACGGCGTCCAAAAATATGGATCCCGCTGTCAGTGACAACCATTACCTGCTCGCTGCCGTGAACTTTGGAGATTGCTCTTACGTTTCCGTAATGATTTTCGAAGGCATCAGCATATACGCCTGTAACCTCGCCATCTTCATCTTTCTCTTCATAGACTTTGATCTCAACAAGGTCAATTCCGTCCATATCGACCGGTGTGATAAATTCGTAACCGTCAAGATCATCTTTTGTATTAAGAGCCTTGTTTCTTTCAAAGAAAACAAGAACCCCGTTATCTGTCTTGATCTCTTTCACAAATTTATCTAAAGCCATATTGTAGAGTTCCCCAATGCTGCATCCTTCTTTGAGGATATACACTTTATCGGAATATTCTTTCACAGTGGCCTTTTCATCTTCTGCTTCACCGGCTACCTGACGGTCAGTTTCCGTAACTACGGAATAAATAAGGATTCCTTCCTGGTCATACAGGATTTCCACACGGTCAAAGCCAACGTGAATATTGTCGAATTTTTCCGTTCTGACATCGTATCTTACGATATCTTTTTTCTTATCCTTATTTTCTACAAGGATATAGACCTGGGCTGGCACAGTGAAAAGTACTTTTTCCAGCTTCATAATACCAGTGACAACCTTTTCTCCATCAACAAACAGTTCATTTTCATTTACAGCTGCCTGTGGAGCCTCATAAGGAGACTCGTTCTCGATAAAGGAAAAGCAGTTATTTACAACTGCTGCCGGGAGTGTATCCCCGTTATCAAAAGTTACATTTTCACCTTTGACTGCGGCAATTGTTGCCACGTTTCCTGTTACCATGTTTCTCATTACGTCGTTTGTTCTCATTTTTCTCATGTTCTTTTCCTCCTGGGTTATGTTTTGATATATTAGCATCGGGATGATCCCGTTTGCTTCTGTAAAAGTTTCTAAAAGTGGGGCATGTATCAGCAAGCCCGCGACTTCGGCCGGTTATTGACTTTTGCCTTCTCTGCCTTTTTCGCAGCAGCTTTCGCTTTGCGGGCTTCTGCAGCAGCCTTTGCCTTTGCCGATTTTTCAGCAGCGGCTTCAGCCCTGGCTCTGGTATATTCTGAATCCCAGTTTTTGCCTGCTGCATCGTAAGCCTCATTCAGGCACCAGTTAATGACTTCCTCCCCGACCTTTTTCCCGGTCTTAGAGAAAACGCCTGTAGTAAAAAGCTGGTCCCTGGCACGGGTCATGGAAACATACATCAGTCTCCTGACTTCTTCCTTGTCAGCACGTCTTTCCAGTGCAATGTCACTGAAATCCGTAAGGTCAAGGTAGACGACGGGCCATTCGAGCCCTTTCGAACTGTGGGCTGTGATAAGTTTTACTCCCGGGTATTCATCCAGTCTCCGGTATTCTTCATTTACACCGTAGAGTGTAAAATCACGGCAGTACTTCAGGATTTCGTCAAAGTCCAGCGTATTGAACGGTTCAATAAAACGTTCAACAGCTTCATCCTTGAGCCATATGTCTGCAATGAACTGCATAAACATTTCTTTTTTTATCACTGGATTCATCTCTTCATTGATGAGCAGTACTCTGTCAAGAACCCCCTGGATCCTTTCATCCAGCTGCTGCTGCGTAAGGTGCATGAATTTATCCTCAGTAGTAGGATTTTCTGCATAATAAACTGCTGCAGCTGCCTGGGCCGCATCAAGTGTATCCGCCGGATTGAGAAGGACCCTTGCAAAAGCAAGGATACTGTCGATCCTGCTGTTTTCGAACATTGATTCAGGAGCTCCCATCATGGATGGGATCCCAGCCTTGGTCAACGCATCTGCTACATCACACAGTTTCGCTTTTTTATAAGCAAGTACGCAGATATCTTCCCAAGGGATTCCATGGTCATGCTGCGCCTGGATTGAAGTTACCATCCAGTCAAGCATTTTCTTTTTATCAGAATGCCCTTTCACAAGGGTATATCCGCCTTCGCCTCTGGCAGCTACGATATTTTTCTCGATCTTATCATCATTTTTCTCCAGCATTTTGCAGCCAAGATCAATGATTTCCTGATGGGACCTGTAATTGATATCAAGCACGACATCTTCCACACAGTCACCTTCACGTACCTTCGGGTGTTCAACATCCGTTTCTGTACGCATCACATACTGCTGGTTGATCTTGGTATTGAAGTCCAGGATGAATTCCGGGGATGTTCCCCTGAACCTGTAAATGGACTGGTCATCGTCACCAACGATCATCATGCTTTCAAATGTCGGAAGCATCTTGATCCTTTTTACCATTTCCATCTGAAATTCAGATGTATCCTGGAATTCATCTATTACCGAATGCCTGAACCCATAACGCGTCTCCAGATATTTCGGATTTTCCTCGATCACCTGGAAAGCTAAAAGCTCCATGTCATCGAAGTCGATCAGCCCCTCCTTTTTGCAATACTCTTCATATTTGCCGTAAAGACCGATCACTTTCTGTATAGCTGACTGCGGGATATCGCAGAGGGGTTTGACCTCATAGGACGAAATGGTTTCATAATCCTTTCCGATAGCTTTGATCTGGCTGAAAATATCAGAAATAACAGATAACGCACCTGTGTCATTATATCCGCCTTTTTTCACCGAAAAGTTTCTGAACGAAGCGCCCTTCCATTCCATGATGGGATTTTGGGCTAAGATCTCTGCGATCTTAGAGTATCTCTGGACCATGTTTAACACTCCAGGTCTTCTTCCAAAACCAAGAGCCTTCCAGTTATCCTTAACGATATCGTAAAACAGACCATGGAAGGTTGTTATTGTCATTCCATAATCTTCCGATGTCGGATCATATCCAAGTATCTTTTTCAGCTTATGTGCCATTTCTTTAGCCCCAGCATTGGAAAAAGTAACCAGGATGATATCCTTAGGAGACACTCCCTTATTGAGCAGATACGCTACATGGGCCATTGAAGTGAATGTCTTTCCTGATCCGGCAGTTGCGATCACCCTCATGATTCCTTTATCAAAGGTCCTGATCTTTTCCTGCTTTTCAGAAAAATTGATCTTCTGGACAGTTGTCATGTTTGACGTATCCGGAGCTACTTCCTCTATCCTTGTAGGCGGAAGAGTCTGGTGGCAGATGTGGGCATACTTGCAATAAGAGCACTCATCTTCCGGCATCTCTTCCTCTTCCACACCATCCTGAAACAGCCGGATCTTTTCTTCCATTTGTTCATCAAGCTGGTTTTTGGAACCATCGTATATGTCATTCATCGTGATATCATTATTACCACCACCGGCGAAAAAGGAAGGTTCACACGCAGACCAGTCTTCAACATCGTCTGTCCTGGTCAGGAAAAGCAGGTGGGCCCGGATCGTCTTAAAACCTCGGGCACGTCCATACAGCACCATTTCATACAATGCCATATCCCTGTTAAATTCATTCTTTCTTCCACTCTGGGTGTATTTGCTTTTTCCAAGTTTTATGGAAAAAACATCAATGGAATCCCCGCACTCGTGTGTGAGTGTCGGTGTATACTTATGGTTCTTTCCTGCAAGCTCATATTCTGCAGATACCGGAAATGTGTTCATAACCCTGTATTCACTGTCAATATAACGGAATACCCGGTTAAAATCATATTCCAGCACAGCCATCTTTTGCTGGTAGTTCTGATAAGGGATCGCTGCATAGCGGTCGTGCATGTAACGCATAACGGCTTTTTTGGCTTCCTTTTTATTCCTTGCAGCCTGGATCACATTCTTTCCTCCACAAGGTCCGAACATCGGGGTTAACGCGTATTTGATAGTCGGGTTAATGACCATTGCTGTCAGATACCGTTCACCCTGAGTTGTTTCATGAAGATCTACTTTCGCTTCAAAATCACGGCGTGTATGGCAGGCCTGATTCAGCTGCGGGGTAGGTGTTCTTTTTGCCTTTGTTTCATCTTCCATAGATTTCATATTAGTCTCCATAAATTTCCTCCTGTGAATTCCTTATTCTTCGTCAGGGTCCCCGATCATAATGACCGCCTGGACATATGAATGTTCTTCGTCGTAAGTGATGATCTCATCCCTTAGAAGTACCGTGCTTTCAGGTTTTGCATGACACACATCATATCCGCCCTTTTTCACTGCTTCCTCTGTTGATGAGCCAGTGTAATTTCCAGATGGGTTATAAGCTTTCCCGTAATGGATCCTTCCAATAAAGAGCCACCCAAAATTATCTGTTCCTTTAGCCCATCTGCTGTAACGGTTCCAGCTGGAATAGCCGGCGGACTTATCCGGGTCTGAACTCCAGTAAGAGCCATTACCAAAAGCACGTCCGTTCGCTGACGATACATGGATCGTAGGGCCGCCACAGGATGTGATCGCCGCTACATTTTCAGACCTGGTTCCATGGAACAGGTCTTTCTCTTCCTTATACTCAGATTTTTCAAGAGCAGCCTCATATGCTTCACGTCTTTCAACAGGATCAAGCATATAAGCCTTTCTGATCAGCGGAACATATTTCGGCTGGGTTTTTGCAACAAGATCTTTGATCCACTGCATCTGTTCCTCTGTCGGCCTTGATACCTTAACGGAACCAAATGGAGACAGTTTCTTTGACGCTGACGCCTGTTTCGCACTTGTTGAGGTGAGGGCTTCCATAGCCTGTATCTTTCCTTCCCATTCTGATACTGCATCAGCGATTGCATTGTCAGCATCTTCGATGGTCAGGATACCATCTGTCTTGATCATAAAAGTATTTACAGTAACTCCTTTTTTGAAAGGAGGGTTTATTACTGCAATCATCTTTTTGATCGCCGCATTAGCGGCATCGATCTTAACTTTTATGGCAGCAGGCTCTTCAGCTCCTGGCGTCTTAACATCCACAGCTTCTGAAAGCAAAGAAAAGAATTTCCAGCATGAATTGATCATACGTCCGTTATACGGATTTCTGTTAGCCATCCAGTCATTTCCGAAGTCATCGAGAGCTTTCTTAGCCCCTTCAATAACCATGCGGTAAAACTCCACTGCCGGACTCTCCTCTTCCAATTCTGCTTCTTCGTTATCCCTGGAAAAGATCTGTTCAACAATGTCATTTGTCTCAATCAGATCTGCCGTCATATCATCATATCCTTCTGCCAGTTTCTGGTAATAGATAAGCCAGTACAGCTGGGAAGGCTTTGGTGTCCTCCAAAAGTCACCATCATCAATGATGTTCATTCCGGATTCCCCGATCTTTCCAAACCTTGCACCTATGTCGATAGACAGATCAAGCATGTTATTTGGCAGCAGGTCAAAGAATTTGTGGATATTCACTTTCTTTTTACTGCCATCTTCATCTACCGCCTCGTTTTCAACCATACGAAGCAGCTTCGCATGATAAAAAGATTTCATAAGACGGAGATTTGAATTTGTCAGCTTAAACTGACGTTTTCCGTTTTCATCGTTTTCAACATGTAGTGTTGTCGATCTTCCATCCTCCATGACTACCACAACGGTACTGGGAAGCACTGCAAAATCAATTCCGGCAATGTATTTTCCAGCCGGTTTCCATAGGTCTTCTTCATAAAGATTTGCCTTTTCAAGGATTTCACTGTCGGTCATATTTTCATATAACTCTGTAAGCTCCTTGAGGTTCTTAATGTCTTCAGCATTCAATCCGTTATCTTCAAGGTCCGGATATCCCAAAAACAGCTGGAATTTTCCAACATATTCTGGCAGCTTTATACTTTCATTAAAACAAAAATGATAAGTATTTCCTTCCCATATGATATCGGCAGCATGCTGGGTAAATTTTACCTTTTTTAATCTTGATCCAAGTCTTTTTATGTATTCCTCTACTTCTTTCACAAGATTTTCATTTTTTGCCATGTTTTGTTTTCCTCCTTTTTTCAAAAAATGTGTTTCCACTTATAATATGTATTTTTGAAAAAAGGCAAAGAAAAAAGCCGGGAAAGCCCGGCTTCAGACTGGATTATTTTAACAGACAACCAAGTTACATAGACACTCGCAATTTTTAACTCACGCACCCATGAAGGGTGCGACGGATCTTCCGGGTTGCATGGCTGATGGTCATAGCCCATTTTAACTCACGCGCCCATGAAGGGTGCGACGGTTCCTAAGCAGATTTTTTGAAAATCCGGGATGTATTTTAACTCGCGCACCCACGTGTGGTGCGACAAACCTCCCTTGTCCGGGCGAACCTTGTATGATAACTTCAACTCACGCACCCATGAAGGGTGCGACAGCAAATATATACAAAAGCAAACACCTGTATCTGTATAATCTGCATATATCTGCACTTACCGTGCTGCCATTGTTGCTGCATGGGCAAGATTTCTTATCACTTTAACCTCGCTACCTACGCTTTACTTAGAGGTAGAGGACTCCTTGCTTTTCTGCAAATCGTCCTCCCTTCTAAAAACGATTACATAACTAATATGTAATATTTTTAGAAGTACAGACGATTTTTATAAGAAAAGTTATCTTGTTAAAACCGTGCGGATGTCCCTCAGGATGTCCCCCGGAATGTCCTCGGAAGAAGATAACAGTATATTGTTGTGAAGTCCCCACCGCCTGCGCTGACATTTAGAGGCGGGAGACTTTTCCTTATTTATGAATAAAATCATTACCAGTCAGGCCTTCTTGTGCAAGTATGGTGTTCACTACAAAAATATCACTGGACATATCCCATGCTGTATCCTGAAAAACGGAATCCAGAAGTTTTGCAAACGCTTCCTTCAGTGTATCTAAAGTATCCTCTATCTCTTTCTTTGATGCACAGATTGTCTCTCCCTGAATCGGTTGTCTGTCCATATCCTCGTAAGCATCCAGAAGTTTCACCGTCATCGGAAGATAATAATCCATCATCTTTTTGAGATCCGGGATAATCTCCGGATGCTCTTCTGATCTCTGGAAAATCTGCTCTATGACTTGTTCCATTTTTGCAATTTTGGCAGAAATCTCTTCTCCCCGAATTGCATCGTTGCTTGCATGAATCTTTTTAATATATGCCTTTCCTTTATCATACACTTTCTGTACTTGTCTTCTCTGCTGTCTTCTCTGCGCTTCCTCTTCATTATTTTGCACTGGATAAAATCCAGCTGGTTTTTCGAAATGTGTAACTATCCAAACAGCTACAAATATCTGCAAAAGTATACCTCCCACATTCACGAAATTAAAAGCTATGAATCTAGGCAGAGACATTGAATAAATTGAAACAGTGTGAACGAAGGAGAGAAGTTCCGTCCATCCATAATTTGTAACACAAAGCGCTAACAGCCCAAAGCTACATACCACAATTTTCCTTAGTACCTCTAAAAAATCTTCTATATCCATAACTGTCGTCTCCTTTTATTTTTAATATGTCATATTTTTTCAATACTGGTCGATTTTTATAAGAAAAAGGCAGCCCGAAGGCTGCCTGAAATTGTGAACGAAAGTACGCATCATCCTTTTCATCGCCTTAATGCCATTAATCCGTTCACAATTAATATGTTATTTTTATCGTAAGATATCAATTTTTTGTCACATCTCTTCAAACAAGATCATGTTCACCTTCAAAAATCTTTTCATACAGTTTTTGTTCATCATTCTGAAAAGTGCCAGGAAATTCTCTTGATATATTATTATGAATAGCGTAAATATCATCATCGACTAATTCACAAGGCATTTTGACCATATCTGTCACTCCACGCTCCTTAAGCATACTTTTCATCATGTGAGCATGTGGAGCATAGGATGCCTTTGATAGATTACACATCCAGAAAGAACTGTTCTTTGAAAAAATTTCAAATAGCGGTAACACTCCTGGACTTCCATCAACCCTGATATCACTTATGATTTTTGCATTTACTTCATTTTTCAGATAAGCAAAACTTTTTAATTCCTGTGCCTCGATAACATGGCTTAAATATGAAGCCATATTTTCTATATTTTCATTCTTTTGAGAAAGAGTTTGCAGCAGTTCTGTATCATAAAGAAACGTTTCCTTGGGAATATCATAATACTCTGCTATACCTATGCGTCCAACAAAACTTTTTATATGTTCCACATTCATGAATACAGCTATATACTTTCTCTTTATTTCTGAATGTTCTCCCTTTATGACTTCTGCGGTTCCACAGGCTACAGCATATTCTGGGAAATCCTCATTATCCATTTCATGTACATTATCACATTTTTTTAGTTCTGGACAATAATCTATTGCATTTTCAATTAAACGGTACATTTTTTCTCCTTTCCTACAACTCCAATAGTTACCTGCTGCCAAGTTATTTATTGCTTTTTTTCAGCATTACATTTCTGACACAGCATCTGCAGGTTACTATCTATTGTTCTTCCACCCTTGGACCATGGTACAATATGATCACCCTGCATTTCAGAATAAGCGTATTCCGTAAAAATTCCATTCTTTTCACAATAAGGGCATCTATGTCCTTGTTTTTCATAAGCCCTGCGCTTCTGGGCTTCTGTAAACGCTCTAATAGACAAAGATTTCTCATCGTGCTTTGTTCTATCGGATAACACATAAGGAATGATACCATGGTTCTTTGTGACATCATCATCCATAAGAAGTCTCTGAATATCAGCTTCGAGCGTATTACTGTTATACTGCTTATTATGATACTTATTGTAAAGCAACCCCCAATCCTGCACATCGGTCATACCTTTGCGCGGTGTTGGAAACAGCATCTTCGCCCAGTAGATAACTGTCTGAAAATAAAGCCACAAATCATTGGCATCTGCATCATGCTGATGAATTGCCATATACATCTGACCTGACTCTAAACCATCTCGGTCTGCGATCCATGTTAATACCTTTTCAAGATAATCCTGTCTGATCGGATTTCCTTTGATATATCCATCCGCCATCTGTCTGGCAACGCAGTTCCTCTTCGAGAAATAGTTCTTTGCGTTTGCAAGCCATGTTCCTGTATAGGTAGCATTTAAAAGCTCCTGCGGTGTAAGAGTTTCACCTGCAATATTGATAATCTTGAACCATTCCAGTTTTTCTTCCTCTGTTCCTTTGCAGATATAAACTGTCAGTTCATAATCAAGAACCTGGTCACGCTCTGTAGTTGTAAGATTCTGAAAGAACTTATCATTTCCATTGACCTTAATAGGAAAATCTTTATTGATATATTGAGCAACAGAAATAGTACGCTGCTGACCGTCAAGAACTTCATATGTATCATTTCCGGTCTTTGACCAGTACATGACATTGAGAGGCCTTCCTTTCATTATGGAGTCAATGACTAAATCTCTCTGCTTATCTTTATAAACGAACTCACGTTGATAGGCAAGTCTAATTGTAAGGCGGTCATCATAACCGAATACGCCACCATCTCCATCATCTTTATAGTTCTTTGTAAGGTCTGCAATTGTGACTTGAATTGGTTTTATTTTCATAAAAACTACGATATCTCCTTTTTAGTAATTTTTTTTATTTATTATATTTCTTAAACCTTTTTCTGGATTAAAATTCTTTTATATGGCACTTTTGCTTTTCCATTTTTGTCAATATAACAAGCAAGCCTGTTTCCTTCTTTGTATTGTCCTGTATTCCCTTGTTTATAATACAATTCTACAAATTCCTTTGAGGCTCCGCGCCAGCCGTCAGGTAATACATTGGCATCAGCACATCCAGAAATCCTAAACTGATCTGCGTTAAACTTATCCAAAAATGTTATCGGGACACCCATAACGCCATTACAATATCTTCCTGGTAAATAGTCTCTTGTATTTTCGTTTACTTTCGACAAGTGGTTGTGCAACTTCAGATTCTGAAATCCATAATCCTTGACTGAATCCTTTTCCCTCTGATTCTGTCGCTCCAATGATTTCAAATTGCTTTGAGTTATGGACTCCAAAGAACGTAATTGGAACTCCGAAAATTCCGTTACAATACCTGTCCGCTGTCCACTGTAAAAGCGTCGTCTTTTCATCGTCACTTGTCAAGCATTTTTTTAACTTTTCCTCAATTTTTTCTTTATACCCATTTGAATGTTGACTTAAAATTTTTCTTAATTCGGTTCCAGAAGCTGGGATAATCCATAAGATTTTTATACTACATTCATTTTGTTCTCTTACTATTTCCCAGTCTAAAGAATTAAGTTTTAAAAGTTCTTCTTCTGTAACTTTCCACGATTCGCAGTAATCACAAGGTATTTCTGACACTTTATCAACATTAATAGCATCATAATTGTCATATTTATGATAAGAATCAGAAGAATACTTTTTCCATAGGATGATATTTTCATGTCTTTTTTTTATATCAAGATTTGTATACCATAGTTTATTGCCAAATTTTTTTATACTTCCATCTGGTTGAATAAACGCTTTTACGTTAGAACAACCCATCCACATTTTATTCTCTTTTAACAAAGGAAATATAAATTTATATGTTACCCAGTTCAAATCTCCAATGATAATGAATTTTTTCTTATATTTAAAAAGCAAAGGCACGTAACTTTCACGAGCTATACTAAATGGCGGATTCGTCACCACAATGTCACATTCACTCAAAAGATCCAAACACTCCTGACTTCGAAAATCTCCATTTCCTTCCAACGGTGTCTTTACACCGGATTCAATATTATCATCATCTCCGCCTGTGTATTCCATCTTATACGTCGGTTTTTCTATGTCATAATGAGTGGAAATTATTTTTTTTAAGTCAAGCTCTTCAAAATTCAGATGAAAATATTTCCAAAATGCAGACCATGTTGGATCATCACAATTACATAGAACGGTCTTTCCCCGGAAATGCTTTTTATAATGCCTGAGTTCTTCTGCAACATCTGTAAGCCGTGTATAAAACTCATCATTTTTTGCCGTTTTTGCTTTATGTAAACTTTCATTTGCCATAACCTATACCTCTTATAACATATTCTTATTTTTAATATGTTATTTTGAGAGTAAGATGGCAAAAAAAGCATATCAGAAGAATATCTTCGAGTATGCAGCAGTTCCCTTATTGCAAAAGAAAAAGCCGAGTTTCCCCAGCTTAAATTATTTCCTTTTGTAATCTTTTTAACATGTCCTTAATTCCGTTTTTCGTATGATCTGGTATTTTCTCTGCAAGAGACTGTTTAGAAGGTCTCTCGTTATCCGGCAGTGACAGCCACTGGCGGCAGATATCTTTTTCTTCTTCCGTCCAGTTATGTATCGTCCGGCTTGTTATCCCAAGAAGGTGTTTCCTTCCTGTAATGGATGCCCTACTTCTTTTCGGAAGCAATTCCATTAATTCTTTGATTTTTTCCTCCAGTTTCTTATAAACGGCACCCAAGGATTTGGGAATAAACGGTCATGCAAAAAAGATATTTTTTATGCTACCCTTTTTTTATAAGGTAACAAGTGGCTTGAAACGCCTCATACCTTGCATCTTAATTAAAGGAGGAACTGCACTATGAAGTACATTGTAATTGACCTGGAAATGAATGCTATAGCAAAGGAATTCGTAAAAGAACGTGAACTCTGCCGGTTGGAAGTCATTGAAATCGGCGCTGTCCTTCTGGATGAACATTACCATGAGATTGGACGCTTTGTCACACTGGTAAAACCTCAATACAACACACGCATTGAAAAGAAATATGAAAAGCTGACAGGAATCAAGACGGAAATGGTTGCTTCTGCTCCGTATTTCGCAGATGCCTTACAGATGTTCTTTCAGTGGTGCAACAGTATCCCTGGAGAAAACCAGATTGTCCAGTGGAGTGAGAACGACTATTTGCAGATCAACAAAGAAATTGCCTTAAAAAATATTTCGCTGTCTGATAAAAACAGGCACTATATGGAAAACAGCTGGTTTGATTTCCAGAAAGAATATGGCGATACCCTGGGTTTTGACCGTAGCCTCTCCTTAAAAGATGCCATTATGTATGCTGGAAAGGACTTTTCCGGACACCAGCACGATGCGTTGGATGATGCGAAAAATACGGCAGATTTGTTTGCAATTATCCGTGATAAAGAAATGTGCCAAAAGACATTATGTCATGTCATAGATGTCTTAAAACCCAAAAAGGGAATGTCACTGGGAGAGCTTTTTGATTTCTCGGCTATATCCCTGCCAGCTTAGGCGCAGTTATGCAAATCCAGTTCGTAATCAAAAATACTAATATTTAAGGAGAGAAAAAATGTTCGATAAATTATTGAAAGCCCTCAGCCTGGAGGAAGAAAACAGCGTAGAAAAAACAGATTGGAAAGGACCGCTTCTTATAACACTATTTCTTTTTTCGGCGGTTATAGGAATTGGAACTGTCTGGTATCAGCATGTAAGAAATAGTAAAGCATACCGCTATGATGATTCCATGACTGTTTCAGAAAATGGTACCCGGATTGTATATGATAATGATGGAGCTTATTTAATAAACGGTAAAAAGGTCTTATCTGATACCTATGCTGCGATCGAGAAGGATCTTTTTTCTGATTACTGCCGTGTTATAAACAAGGATGGATTGATTGGTTTTATTGCAAAGGAAGACGGAAGGATTGTAATAAAACCGCAGTACACAGATGCTTCACCTATGTCGAACCAGTCATCCTGTGTCAGCGAAGGAAATGGATTTTATTTCATCTCAGAAAACGGGGAACGTATGACTGAAAACTATGAAGACGCTTATCCATGGGAACGCCAGGGGACATTGGCAAGAGTAAAGAACTCTGATGGCTGGGCAGTTATTGACAGGAAAGGTACCATACTCTTTGACAGATGTGAGTCCATTGACAGTCTTCCAGTTATATGTTCTGCAGGAACCGCAGTGCGGGATGGACATGTATTGCTGCTGCAGTATTCTGATGGATCAGATGAAACTGCTTCTGTACAGCTTGTCAAGGAATTTGAAGAGTTCTTAGAAGTTTCCCAAGTGTATAATGATCAGTTTGCTGTAGTAATAGGAAAAAATGGATTCGGCGCGATTGGTTTTAACGGAGATATTATTATGCCAGCCGTATATAAGGATTTAGACTGGGACAGCTATAAGATCCCGGATGAAGTTTTTAAGAAGGAAATAGTATTTAAAGGAAAAAAGAAAAACGGCAGATTAGATGTTATGAATTGGAATCCATTAAAAAACCAGTAAACGGTGCTAACATAAGGAGAAAATTAAAATGCTGAAAGGAAATAAAAAGATTGTAAAACTGAATGACACTTACAACGAAGCGGACACAGGAAAGTATATTAAATCCTATATGTTCATCAAAGGGTTTGCAGTAGCAAAGAACTTGAAGCAGACTTTGATTGCCCTAGCAGTGGCAAGGCACTTCCATGACGGTCAGTACCGGAAGGATGGCATGCCTTACATTGTGCATCCGTTGAAAGTGTGTACCACACTGATGAACTATGGGATTGATGACGATGTCACCCTGGCTGCTGCCCTGCTGCACGACCTGTTGGAGGACTGCAGTGATAAGCTCCCACTGAAAGGCCGGGAACTGATTACAGAGTATCATCTTTTCCAGGAGGTACTGGATATTATTACACTTCTGACTAAGGAATCCGGACTGGATGAATACGAGCTAAGCGTGTATTTTAAAAAGATTGAGCGAAACTGTAAAGCATCTCTGATCAAGCTCAGTGACCGCCTGCATAACAGCACCAGCCTGTATACGTTTACCTTTGAACGGATGCGTAAATACATCAAGGAAACAGATGACTTTCTGCTTCCGATGGCTTCCTATTGCAAGAATTATTATCCGGATTATACCAATTCTTTTTCTATCCTGAAAAGCAACATTTATTCACTGAACAACAGCATGCGGATCATGATGGAGAAATTTGATGCGGCAAAATATATAGGTGGAAAACCAGATCCTAAAGACAAAGAGGCTGCTGGGAATTAATTACCGAAGGGGATGACAAATTATGCGTGAACAAAAATGCCCTAATTGTGGCGGAAATGAAATAGTGTTTGATAATGGACGGTATAAATGTACCTTTTGTGGCACTGTTTTTACGGATAAGACAGCGGATAAGGCTACTTACAAATATGCCTCCCGTATTTCTCAAGCGACAGAGCATTTAAAAATTGGGAATTATGATAGAGCATATTCGATTGCCAAAGAGCTTGAGGATCTCCATCCGACAGATTCTAATCCATATGCTATTATACTGCTTTCTCTCACATCGAAACTGTCTGACTACCACTTAGAAGAAGGAAAAAGACAGGAAGCATCCGATGTATGGGACAAAATGGAACAGTTAAATACAGTGGCACAGCCAATGATAGATTATGCGGAAATCATGTATCGAAAAAAAATGAATATGTTAAAAGCTGCTTTTATCAGAGATGCAGTGTTTATAGGATTTGGAATTATCATGCTTATAAATGCTTCTCTAAAGTATCCTGGCTGGTCAAAGTTATTTGTTATACTGGACATTCTCTATTCTGCCTACTATTGCTGGCTGAGCCGTACCTCAGAAAATGTTGAGATGTATAAAATTGAGAAGTACCGGGAAATACCGCATAACCCATTTTTAACACCATTGCATGAAAGCTTACTGGAAATGCTGATGAAAAGTTTGTAAAAATCTGAGTGCCCAAAAATTTAACGACGATTTCTATTTGGTTTGGGTGAAGCCTCTCACGACTAAAGTCACGAGCTTCCTGTCTTTAAAACAGTCACCCCGGACAAAGCCGCTATCTCCCGATAAGACCCTTGCGGATCCTTAGTCCTTTT